>NZ_RZSW01000136.1:0-12427 GCF_003997375.1 Mesorhizobium sp. M5C.F.Ca.IN.020.29.1.1
CGGTGCGCTCTGGTTCAAGCGTCGGTCGATGCCAACAGGCACGTTAGGCATTGTCCGATAGCCGACAATGTCGAGTACGCAACACAGAGGAAGCTGACTCTCGGGTGTTCTTGAACGCTTTTGGCTTGGCACGCCACATGCACGCTATTCAGAAAAACGCGCGGACTGAGTGGTCGCACCGCCACGAGAGCCGCTGACTTACGCCACCTCCCAAGGCGTACCCGGCCCGGCAGCGAGCTCAGTCTCCTGCCGGGCATCTTATTTCAGAGTACTGACGTTCGGGACTTCACGGGATCCGCGTCTGCGCCATCCAAAGGACTCAGGCGGCCAATGCCCTCAGGCTCTCCTTCTTGTGCTCGCGCAAATGATCCATATTGAGGTAGCGGGTCGCCTCGAGCCAGTTCTCGTGGATCTCCACCGCCAATGCCCGAACCAGCCGCAGACAGCTCTGCTGACTGGGGAAGATGCGGACGACCAGGGTACGCAGTTTGACCTCCTGGTTCAGCCGCTCCAGCATGTTCCTCGACTCCATGTGCTTGTGATGGGCAAGCGGAGCCGATAGAAAACAGCGTCTCCTCGAGGTTGTCCTCTACCAAGTTCACTAATTTCGGGTATTTGGCCTGCCATTTGGCGATCCACTGCGCCTGGTCGCGCTTGACCTCGGCTAGGTCGCGCCGGTCACAGAACCATCTGAGCTCCATCAGGGAGTCGTCATCGACCTTGCGCGGCACATAATCGAGCGCGTCTGAGGAAGTGCACATAGGGGCTGTTGGAGAAAGCCGCTTTTCCAACATTTGTTCCGAGACATCGGCGGTTTTGGTTGCCCTCGTCAGGTCTCGTCAACGAGGTTCAGAGGATGCATCAACAGCAACAATCCCAGGAATCGGTCAAACAAAGCGGCAGCCAGCCGCTTCAGGTTCACCGCCGCTGCGGTGAGGTAGGCTTGGATCTTCATATTGGCGAGACCCCGTCGGATCGCTCGGGCCAGTCCGTGCCAGTTCTTCGCCTCGCCATGGAAGCCCTCCGAGCGCCACCGGTGGCGTTGGTAGAGACATTGATCCTCCTCTGACCATCGCTCTCGACGCCGGCGCGCTCTCAACAGCGCGGGATAATCGTCACCCACAACAACCGCTTTGTTGACGCGCCCCTTGGAAAGACACAGGGAGGCAAGGTCGCAACCGGCGCACTCACTGGAGCGCGAATAGAAGAAGCGGCCGTGCTTCACCGGCCTAGTCGGACGTAGGATCTTTCCCCGCGGACTTCAATATGTCGTGCTTGGCATCGTAGCGGAAGCGGCGAAGCGGGACCGGGCTACGGATCGGCTCTGCCTTGGCCGGAATCAACGCATCAATGCCGCGACGCTCGAGCGCCCCGAACACTTTCGCGTAGGCATAGCCGGCATCGGCAGTGACGGTGCTAACAGATAACCTGGTCGACACCATGGCGGCTTCGATCCGTTCGACGATCATCTGTCCCTCGTTGATCTCCCCGGTGGCCACGGCAACATCGAGAACTACCCCGCGCAGATCATCGACGATGGTATGCTGTTTGTAGGCGGGCTCCAGACGGCGGTTGCGGGCGTTTGTCGCCATGCTCGCATCGGGATCCGTGATGCAGACTTTTTTGAATTTTCCTGTCTTGCGGCTTTTTCTGATCGCTGCCTCCTCATCTGCATTCGCCGCGCTCACCGCCTCAAGGTGGCGCACCGCCAAGCTATCCAGCTGACGTCGGCGCGGATTAGCGAAGCATCGACATGAATGACTTCGCCCTTGGCGATTTTGGCGTCGATACAGGCTTGTACAGTGCGCTCAAAGATCCGCTGGAACCGTTCTTCACCCCAGCGCTGGCGGATTCTCGTCAACGAAGAATGATCGGGCAATGCCTCATGGAGGCCGTAGCCGACAAACCACCGGATCGCGATGTTGACCTGCGCCTCCCGCATCAGCCGGCGATCATGCACAATTCCAAGCAGGAAACCCGCGAGCATCAGGCGTACAGCCACCTCGGGATCGATGCCGGGGCGCGGCCATTGTCGGTGCAGTAGAGGTTCGCCACCTCGTCGCGCAGCCAGGGACAGATCCAGCACACGATCGACCCGCGCGAGAATATGATCATCAGGGAGAAGCTGTCGCAGCGAGCCAGTCATGAATAGCTCAAGCTGATCGCGCTCCCTTCCGTCCCAGCATCGCGAACCCCTCCAGAGAATCAACGATTTCTCAATTGAATCAGCAGGACGAGACTTCTTCAACAGCCCCACGTAACAGCGCTGCCAGACTGCCTCGGGCAGGACTTCGCGGATCGCTGCCCTGAGCCCCGGATGGTTGCGGAAACTAACCCGCTCCGTTGCGAGATCATCGAACCGGGAACGAGTCCTGGCGCTTCAAAAGCCGCTCGCAAAGCTAAAGCCGAGCCAATCAGCCGCGCCCGATCAGGCTGCGCAACCCCGACCAGCTCCGCCTGATCCGGCCTCCACATCGTGCCTCTCAAAGCCCCGACCGGGGTCCCTTTACGCGAAAATACGGGGTCCCGATTCCACGATCATTGACCAATGAAGGAGGTGAGAGAGATGCCGATCAGCGCGTCGGCGGCATGGGTCGTCCCGTCAACCCCTCCCGCTTTGCGCGGCCTTGCCACCAGCCAGTGGCCCTCCGGAGGAAGCTCGACCTCAATATTCTGCACGCTCCTGTCGCCAATTCGGCCGATCACCTCGAAAAAAGCCCGGCCTCTCGAGGCGCCTCGCTGTCGGCTATGCGGTCCACATATCCATTTACGCCGTTGGACTCGGAACCAGTCTCAAACATTGCCGGTGCAGTGAGCGGGTCCGCACCTCGCTTCCACAGCCGCACGGTCCGCGTCCGGTATTATATCGGAATAGGTGTCCAGTTTCGTCTCGGAATCACTGTCCGAAATCATTCGAATACGCAGGCCGCTGTATCAGGTCAATCGCTCGAAGATGACGTTGATATCAGTCATTGCAGCAAGCCGGTATGATCTGCATTCCATCAGATTAATGATTTTGGCGCTGATGCCCTTTAGATAATGCTCATTTGGCTCGCATTGGATGACAGCAGGTCTGATGCGCTCGTAGTCGATAGCCTTCACGAGATCGTAATCCAGTCCTTCGCAATCAATCGACAAAAAGTCGATCTTATTGGCATAGGGAGACAACAATTCATTGATACCGATCGCGCTCACCTCGATATCTCCTCTGATACCTCCTATACCGTTGAAGTCGCCGAAGCTTTCAACATGTGCCTTATCCACAGAGGAAAGCTCATGGGCGTTTCCGATGAAGAGCGTGGCGGACGCGTGCGGAGCGGGCAAGACAACGGATTGCACGAGAACGTCCTCAGGGCGCGCAGTGCGGATCAGCGCTTCCAGCTCAGGATTGGGCTCAACCAGAACACCTCGTGCGCCTCTTTGGTACATAAGATAGGTGCTTGAGGTGGAGATGGGGTGATTAGCGCCAATCTCGACATAGAAGACATCGGCCCAAGACCTTTGGGTCTTCCAGAGTTTTGCAGCCAATATTCCTTCGACAATGACGTCTTCTCCAGCTTGTGCGTAGCTAGCCGGAGCGAAGTGCTTGATCCGAGAGTTCGGCAGATTGAGCCTAGCCACCTCCTGGTTTATGGACTGGTTTTCAAACTGAGACAACATAGCTAGCACTCCAATGTAACCTGCGATCTTGGGACGGGCCGTTACGACAGTTTGCCGCGGCGGCTCTTGGTTTCATCCCAGCAATCGGTGTGCCACGTGTGGCATGCGGTGCTCGTTACTTAGCTAGAGCGAGCACGCGCAACCGTTGAAATGGCCGCGACATGTTGTCGGATTCGCGACATCGGCGCCACCAGATAGTCCGGCGACTTGCCGAAGTGACGTGCAAACAGCGAAACCTGCTATTAGCGGCGGGTCTTGAGCGCGAGGATGCGCACTCGATGTCATCCCTCATGCGCTGCCAAAGGTGCGTAATGACAGGTCAAAGAACTCAAGGTCTCAAGTGCCGTCTTGAGGGCGGATCTCCCTGCCTTCGACCGCGTTTTGACGGGCCCCGTGGCTGGTCCGATAAATCTTTACTGAGCGCAGGACGGATTCGTCCCGCGGTCTCGAACCATCCTCCAAATCTGTGAGCCTGCTACCGTTATCGTTCGACTCGGTCACCTGGCGCGTTTGGCTCCCGGCATGCCAACCTCCTTCAAAGTGCAAGCCTGGCCGCCGGGTCCGTTAAGCTTTCTCAATGCCGACGCGAGCCAGCAGAACAGACTGTCGTATTCCACCGCTAAAAAGAATGGAGTAGAACGCCTGCAAAAGCCCCGCCGGCTGCAGCTTCTCCGGCGGGACGCATGGCCAGTCCTCGGCGAAATACAGCGCATCAGATTGAAGTGATCACCTCGGTGGAGCGGCGTCGGCGCTGGTCCCGGGAGGAGAAGGAGCGGCTGTCGGGGCAACGTTTGAGCTGGGGGCCAGGTGTTTCGGAGCTTGCGCGATCGGCCGGCACTCATGTGAGCCAGCTTTTTCCGGTGGCGCAAGGAGCTCTGCCAGATCTCCGCGCCGCCCGTTGTCAAGCGAAGTGAGGATTTGACCCCTCCTGTTGCCTCACCGAAGAATGTTACCTAACGATGGCGGGTTGAAGAATCGGGGAGATCGCCATCCAGTCGCCATTGATGATTTCAACGGCTGTCTCCTCACGCCAGGCTTTCACGGCTATTTGCACCGTCCGCAGGCTTTTGGTCGTGAACCGTGCTTGATCGATGTTCATCAGCCTCTGCAGCACGAGGGCTGCCGAGAGTGTCGGCTCGGCCTCCAACCATGCCAGAATCTGAGCTTCATAGGGCTCAAGCATGCTCGGTCTCTTGGGATAAGGCTTTGTCCGCCGATACGGCCTTTTATGGGTGGGTCGCACCTCACCGCCCTGCCAAGCCGTCTTCAGAGTTGCAGTGAAGCGCTGCAGATCGATGACGACCGGTTCCTGTGGCGTTGCTTGCCCTCCACGACGATCGACGCGTCTTCCCAAATCTTCCTGCGCCGCACGGATGCCGGTGAACAGCATCACCGGGTCCGCCGTTGCGACCATCGCACGCAACAGCTCCTTGTCGACCTCCGCCACCTCGGGACGGGCCAATACACGCTCGACCGGCGGCGCTGGTGGATGATAGCGCTTGATCACGCCGATACGGGTCTTCTCTCGCAGCTTGAACGAGGGCTGGAAGAGATTGCCGTGCAGCCGCACTGCGTCATAGAGACGAACAAGCGCCGCCGTGGCTTCCGCACCCACGAACCTGCCATAGCCGACCAGGCGACGAACGATGGCACCCTTCTTCTGCTCGACCCATGCCTGATCATTCTTCCGATAAGCACGGGAACGCGTCACTTCCAATCCTTGACTTCTGCACCAGGAGACCACGAGTTCATTCATGAAGGCGCTGTCATTGTCAAAGTCCACGCCTTGAAGCGGAAAGGGGAACAACGACCTAGCCCGCTTGATGGCAGCGATGAAGACCACTTTCTCGCGTCCGCACCGGCAACGCACTCGGTCCAGCTTGTGGCGATATCGGTCAAGACCATCGTTTGCACAAAGCTGCCGGGCGAAGAGGTACCGGAATGGGCAACGAAGTCGACCTCGACATATCCGGGCGGCGGATCGTTCCAGTCGCCGAAGGTGCGCACCGGAACCGACCGACGCACCGCAGAACTCAGTCCGGCGCGACGGCGCAGCTCGCCGCGTGCCGCCTTCTGACGTTCGCCCTGATGGAGCCGCTGCCTGATCTGGTGAAGCTCCGCCTCGCTCATGATGCCGGACAAGCCGAGCAGCAAGCGGTCATGGTAGGCGCAGGGATCATAGAGACGTTCGCCGTCGGCAATGATAACGCCGAAGAGCGCGCACAAATCGAGGAGCTGATGCCAATCGCGGTTGTTGCGGGCAAGCCGGGAAGCGTCAAGGCTGAGGACTAGGCCGGCATTGCCCAATCCGATCTCCGCGATCAGCTTCTTGAACCCCAATCGCTCGACGGTCCCGGCTCCGGATTTGCCAAGATCTTCGTCGATGACGTGCACGCGTTCATGCGGCCAGCCGAGGGCGACGGCACGGTCGACGAGGCGGTATTGCAGTTCCGTGCTTTCCTGATGATGCCGCACCTGGTTCACGGAAGACTGGCGGACATAGATGTAAGCGAGCTTACCGCGATGCGCGGCCGTCACACATTCGACCGGTCTATTCGGCGCTCTCAACATGCCGATCCGCCGCTATCGGCACGCCCGTTGATCGCATCCGCAAAAGAAGCCGCGCGACGCTTTGCGTGATCTGCTTCTGCGTTTCCGCCGGCAGGTCGAACCACAGGCGTGGTAGTTTCGCTACGGATGGGACTGGAACTCTGATGACTGTCTGGGACGCAACGCGGCACGGATTCGACTGAATGTTCATCGCGAATCACCTCCTCGACACGGGAGGTCAACGTGCTGTTCAAATGGTGCAGCAATGTGAGCAGCGTTCGGCCATTGATGCGAGCCAACGATTTCGACGCGCCTTGTTCTTCCGGCGACGCCTCTGCAAGGTCGGTCACCGAGCGCCGAATTGAACGGCGGCGGCCGTCAGGCAGTCGAACAACGACGAAAGCCGGACCGCGCGCAGAATGGGACGACACGAGTTCCAGACGCTGACCCGAGAGCCCGTGACGCGGGTCGATGACTGTCAAATGAGACACCACCCCGTCGAGAATGGTGGCAGCATTGGATGTTTGGTGATCCCACCCTCGGCGACGCGATTCTGGATCGCCTCGTTCACAAGGCTCACCGCCTTCAACTTACCGGAGAAAGCATGCGAAAACACAGCGCTCGCGCCCACGCTCTTGACGCAGCCGCAAACACCTGAATCAATGAACAAGTCGGTCGAAGCGGCCGCTCATGATCGCGTGAAATACCTGCTCACGATCAAATGAAATGAGCGCTCGCAATCGAGTGAAATGGCTGCTCACAATCAGCGAAATGCGCAGAGAGATCTTCGACCGGTAAGTTGGTCACCAGCTTCCAGTCGATCGGCTCGCGACCGGGCGGCGGATTCTCTTCAAGGGCGTGGATGTAAGTCAGAACCTGCGGACTGTAGCGCTTCTGTTTGCCCACGGGCGGCAAGGTGTTGATGGCGGCGAACTTCACCTGCAGCCAGGTCGTCTCGTCCTGATCGACCGTAATGCGATGACGTCCCGCCCAAGGCGCCGCCGCAAGTTGGGCAAAGACGCGATGAGCAGGATCGTGTGAGGCAGCATCGGCAGGCCGCTCTGCCAGCCTGTTCGTCTGCACCCGCACGAGGAAGCTGGTACCAAGGTCCTGCGCGGTGCAATAGAGCTCGTAGATGTCGCTCTCCCGGTCACCCACATGCACGCAGCGCTCGGGCGCGCCAACGAGCGCGATGGACTGGCGCAGGTTCTCCAGCCAGCGTAGCTCTCCTTCGTCTCGATCGGCACGCGCGTGGGATTGATGTGCCGCTTGAGCGCGAGCGTTCCCTTGAATTTCTTTCGGGTCCAGAACTTCGCCGCCGTCAGACCGAGGGTGTGCCGGTGAGGGTGACGGCCAAGCTCGAATGCATCTGCACCCCGCACAAGGTCAGCACGTTGGGCTGCCCGGCCTTGTAGCGCCCGGCGTGGATGGTTTTGGTGAAACCGATTTTGCCCGGCTGCGCGCGGCTGTAGATAAATTCGGTCGTGTCCTGCAGGATGAGGATCGGACCTTCGCTCGCCGCAGTCGCGGCGAAATGGCCAGCGAGAACGCTATGTTCGGTCACGCGGATTGTCAAAGAAGCGGTAGGCCGCCTTCGCCGCCGCCCAGTCGCCGCACGCCGCCGGGATTGGCTTGCCCGGCGCAGCTGACATCTGATCCAGCAACCGTTGCAGCCGACGGGCCAGACGCTTGTCGGGAAGGGCCGCCGCAGAAAGCTCTTCCTCCTGCCAAGCGCTCTCGCTGCTGCTGGTCTTGTCTCGCATCCGTGACGCCTCCGTTATTCGGCGTCACGGACAGAATCACGGCAGATTCATACGGGGCTATAGGCCCGCCCACGATGTGGGTAATCAGAAGCTTCACCGGATGGGTACCGAACACCGGCTTTACCGTCGACGAGGTTGATATGAGGAGTGTCAAGGCTGGCTCCCCCTTTGTATGGGTCCGTTGGTTTGCTGTGTCCAAGTCCGTCCAGTTTATATGCCGTCGCTGTCCGAAACAGCGGCCCCATCCCGCTTGCGGTGGACAAGGACTCGGAGGACGAGACCATTCTGAGACAACCGCGTTTGACGCCGCGCTACTTCGGTGTTTCCGGTTGGCCAGCGACTGGCACGTTTAGCCTCTAACGTGAGATGTTTTGGCGACCTCACTTCGCCACCGCGCCGGTCGCTGTCCACCTCCTCACAATATCTGAACAGTTCCCCATTTCCATCGTCGCCGACCGCGCACCCCGCCATCCTCCGAATCACTTCGGGGCCAATGAATCATCGCTGCGCAGCCGGCTCTAATTTTCCTTACTAAGCGAGGCCCCTGATCTCAGATCAGATGATCTCGAAACCAGCGGGCGAAAGATCATACAATAGTATTGAGGCGCTTTGGACTTTTGCAAATCACAAGAATGTATTGTCGCGACACTTGCCTGCGACAGGCACCGGAAAATCTCTCCTTCCCGGTTAATTTCTTCCAGTTCGAGAGAGCTCGACAGATTCCTGCGCACGCTTCCTGCGCCATCCACAAGTTGTATGCTCACGATCTGCAGCCATTCGTAATGCTCTCCCAGAAGCATTTTTACACTCGCTTTAGTCACACATGGCAGCATAATGGAGAAATATCCGCCATGCAGGTGGTGTGCCCTAAGTAAAAATGCCTGGGACTCGTGTATGCTCCCTATCGAGATTTTCAGAGGTGAGAAAAGCACATTCATGTCTTCTGGGAATAGATCAAGCATAAATCTTTTTTGTACAAGCCAGCTGAACGTGAAGTCAAGCCCCAAGCTGCGCGTTTCGTATGCACCCAGGCGGTAAGGTGAAGGCAGGCACCTCACATTTTTCCAAGCACTTTCTAGGTTAAAGATCGTCTTCTTGCGATCTGGCCCCATAAGTCTCTCTTCCTGGAAGTCCTTGAAATAATCCAACTCCGCCTCAACAGGCATGTAGACATGACGAAATAGCGCCGCATGGGCGGCTTGCTGCAAGATAGAATAATCATGGGTCACACCCGACGAGGTAAAAAACGCTCTAGCATCATTGATGAATCTCAGGCATTCGTCCTGAACCTTCGCTACCTTATCGTACTGATTTTCACTTATCTTGCTATTCTCAATAACTGGATCGCCATTCAAGTTATAGTCCACAAGCTCTCCTTCTTTGGAGGCGCAGCACTGTTCCAGCAAATCGTAATTCCAGGAGGTTGTGGTAATAAGTGCTTTGCTGTTCGCTGAACGGAGAACTTTGTCCGGAGCAGACAAATATAGACCAAGTATGTTAACATTTAAATCTTCGTTAAAGGTTCTGGCCAAATAATCTTGCGTATTGCCGCAATAACCTATGTCGGCCAAAATAACGGTGTCGCCTTCCCGCAATTCCAACTCCTTTGAAAGGTAGAGCTTCAAGCGGGCACGCAAAGCACATGACTTTTTGAATATTAACTGCAACACATCGTCGTCGCGCAGCAACTGATGGAACGCCGTTTGCGGATCGGCAGATTGATGGGCGATCCGTATTAACAATTCAGTCACTTCGGGCGGTAGCAAAAGCTGTTTTGCAGTGGCATGGTTATTAGATTCGGGGTGGATCCGGCTGAGATAATAATCGACATCGGCGCGGGTTTTGAAAGAGGAGGCAATAGCAAGAAATTTGCGGATTCGTACCAGTTTGCCGATGGGCTTGCGCGCATAGGCTTCACAGGCAGCTGAAAGAAGATAAGCGTCACGCAACAGAAAGAAGACTCTTACACGCTTGCCCTGCTGCTCCAGCGACTCCACCTCGTCCATGAGAAAACGGGCATAGGCGTACAGCACCGGGCCAAACGACATGTAGCCGATCACGGTCTCAGGCGCGTACGGCTGCAGGTTTGCTACAGAAAAGATTGCCCGAAACGGGCTATAGCAGGGCAGCATAACGGATTTCGGTGCTGCTTCCTCGAATATAATCAGCGAAGATGCCGCGTGCTGTAGGCGCAAGAAGTCTGTGACCTCACGATCAAACGGCAGGAAATGTAGCGTACGGACGCCCAATTTCCGCGGCGCTTGCACGTCGGCTATGTTATTGTCGCCAATGTGCAGTAGTTGCGATGCAGGCACGCGACACTCGTTAATAACACTAGTAAAGAGAGCATGGCTCTTAGAAGTGCCATAATCGACTGAGCAGTAAATCTTCGTAATTGCCTGCATAACATCTTCAGGCAAATGCCGAGCCAAGAGGCGCCTTAACTCGCCTTCGCGCAAATACGTGTCGCTCACGACGATAATTTTGATACCGCGGGAGTGCGCCAGTCTGATCAGTTCTATGTACGGCGGGAACGCAAAGCAAATATTCATTTCGGTTCGGATTTCCGCCTCGGCCAGTAACTCCCGTTCCTCACGAGAAAGCGACCTAAAAACCCGATAAATATCACCTATATCGATTTCGCTGGATCCATTCTCCAAAAGCTTCGCTCGATAGGCATGCGCAGCAGCGATAATGCGTTGGTGAGGAGTTATTTCTAAGCTTCGCGCGACAGGGTTATCGGCCAGCACGGCAAAAACATCTTCAGGCGTGGCTGTCTTGCGCCATAGCAACGTATCAAAACAGTCAAGTGAGAGTACCTTTATGGAGTTCCCGAAGTGCGTGAGTATGTTTGCGATATCATGGGCGTTTATTCGCGCCATGTGGTGTGCGTCGCCCTTGTTGCTCGAAAACAGGCAATCCTCCCGGCTTTGCCGCTGGGTAGCCTCTCCTGTTAGACAGCCTCCGTCTGGACCCGTTGCATCAGAGTGACCGATACAGCAATTGCGATCATCCCCGGAAAGACACGGCAAGACCTTGCCATACAGATCAGGATTGAACCTCTCTATGTGAAACTTATCGGCGGCCTGTGGGGCGCTATCGACTTGCCTCATCTTTGCGGCCAAGCGCTCTAGTACGTACTGCATACAGCTTCTCCTTCGCACACCCGCAATCGTTCTGGATGAGATCTTCTCGCTTGTCGTCCTCTCTTGGGCCTTGCCCCTCCGCATCGGCAAAGTGTGGAGGTAAGCGGCAACCGCCTTCGATACGGAGCGTCCAAGGAGCCGGCAATCATAATCGGGAGTCCTGAACTGGTTTAGGGACTTGGGTTCGAACAGGTCTGCGGAGCAAAACTCCGCTGTCCTACCGCCAGACGATCCGACCTCATCGTTGCCGCCCCCGTTTTTGTAAAAACGAAATGCGGCTAGCGTCAAAATACATCTGACCATTGGTTGACTCATCTGCGTCTGCTGGAATGACTTTGACAGGTTATCATTGCTATATGTTTCGTCAATATGGGTACGGCAGTGCCACAAATGCTGCCAAGTAGTTGATTATGTTGGTGGCAACTGCAGTTGTTTCATCGTGACGGCACGTGATGTTTTGATGAAGAAGTTTTACGTTTATGCATGGGGCGGTAAGCGAAAGTGCTATATCACGCGGTATGAGGTAAATGGCGAGAGACACACCGCTGGCGCCGTTGTGCGTCATGCAACTAGGACTTCAGGCGCACGTTGTAGCAGATGAACGCGCTGAAGCGATGTGCGCTGCTGCCCTGCAGTGCGTCGTCACTGCCTTCACTCCGCCAACGTTCAGACGGCTAAAAGATGGATTGCAAATGCACTTTGTCTTGAGTGAGGTGGAACGAAGCGGGTCCGCAGGGCGGCGAAGATAGAATCGAAGCGCTGACGGGTTTCCGGTCATACGAAGCCGCGCATGGTCCGCGCTCGTTTCACATCGGCAGCTGGAATTCTTGGCGCCTTTGTTCAATCCTTTGTGCGACCATTGCTCTACTTTCTCGCATCCCATGCCGCCTTGCCGCCCCATATGAGCGCAGCTAGTGATCATGCGCTTCCACACGCGGGCGGCCTGGTTCTTCGACAATCACTCGGATGTCTCGGTATTGCGGCGGTTCCGAACAATCGCATCGTGGATAGCCATCCTGATCGACAGCGCATACCCCAGTACGTCTTGCCCTAGATGGAGACGGCATGCGGATCCCGGTCCATCGTCTCCTAAACCTGCAGAGCGATGCCTTGTATGCCGCGACGCTTATCGGTTCGGCTGACCGCCAACCAGTCCGCACCTGGCTCGGGACCGGGATCATGGATGTCAACGTCCGCAAGGATCTCCTTCGGCAGTGCGCGGCCAGGTGCGGGATTAAGGATGGTCGTCAGCCCCCGCGCCTTGCCGATGGCAAGCGCGCGTGCCGCCGTCTCGACTGGTATCTCGAG
>NZ_RZSW01000137.1:0-12387 GCF_003997375.1 Mesorhizobium sp. M5C.F.Ca.IN.020.29.1.1
ATCTATGCCAGGGAGGAGGGGGCCGTGGCGGCACCCACTGCCGGCCTGCATTTCACGCCCGAGCTTTTCGCGGCGCTGGATGCCAAAGGCGTCGAGCGGCGATTCGTCACCCTGCATGTCGGCGCCGGCACGTTCCTGCCGGTGAAAGTCGACGACACCGCCGATCACAAGATGCATGCCGAAATCGGTTCGGTCAGCCCGGAAACCGCCGAGGCGCTGAACGCGGCGAAAGCACGCGGCGGGCACATCATCGCCGTCGGTACGACGTCGCTGCGCCTGCTGGAGAGCGCCGCGCGGGAGGACGGCACATTGGCTGGATGGTCGGGTCCGACCGACATTTTCATCACTCCCGGATACCGTTTTAAGGCCGCCGACATGCTGATGACCAATTTCCATCTGCCGCGTTCGACGCTGTTCATGCTGGTTTCGGCGTTTTGTGGTCTGGAAACAATGCGTGCGGCCTATGAGCATGCCATCGAGAACAGCTACAGGTTCTACTCCTATGGAGATGCAAGCCTTCTGTTCAAAGAGGAGAGCGATGGACGCGCGCCCGGTATAGGACAAGGAATTCAATGACTAAGGCGTTCACCTTCGAGGTGCTGGCGATCGACGGGAAAGCGCGGCGCGGCTCCATCACTATGCCGCGCGGAGAAATCCGCACGCCAGCCTTCATGCCGGTCGGCACCGGCGGCACGGTCAAGACCATGTATATGGATCAGGTGCGCGGCGTCGGCTCGGACATTATCCTTGGCAATACCTATCATCTGATGCTGCGGCCTGGCGCCGAACGTGTGGCGCGGCTTGGCGGTCTGCATGAATTCGCCCGCTGGCCGCACCCGATCCTGACCGACAGCGGCGGCTTCCAGGTAATGTCGCTGTCGAAACTGAGGAAACTCACCGAAAAGGGCGTCACCTTTCGCTCACATATTGATGGCGCCCCCTATGAGATGTCGCCCGAGCGCTCGATCGAAATCCAGGGACTGCTCGATTCCGAAATCCAGATGCAGCTCGACGAATGCACCGCGCTGCCGGCCATGGAGAAGGAGATCGAGCGGGCCATGGAGCTGTCGCTGCGCTGGGCCGAACGTTGCAAGTCGGCATTCGGCGACCAACCGGGCAAGGCGATGTTCGGCATCGTCCAGGGCGGCGACATACCGGCCCTTCGGCTGCGCTCGGCGCAGGCGCTGAAAGCGATGGACCTCAAGGGCTACGCCATCGGCGGGCTGGCGGTCGGCGAGCCGCAAGCGGTGATGCTCGAAATGCTCGACATCACCTGCCCGGAGCTGCCGGCGGACAGGCCGCGCTATCTGATGGGTGTCGGCACGCCTGACGACATATTGAAATCGGTGGCACGCGGCATCGATATGTTCGATTGCGTGATGCCGACGCGCGCCGGCCGTCATGGCCTCGCCTATACAAGGCGCGGCAAGGTCAATCTGCGCAACGCTCGCCATGCCGACGATCCGCGCCCGCTGGACGAGCAGAGCGACTGCCCGGCCGCCAGAGATTATTCACGCGCCTATCTGCACCATCTGGTCCGCTCGCAAGAGGCGCTGGGGGCGATGCTGCTGACCTGGAACAATCTTTCCTACTACCAGAGGCTGATGCAGGATATTCGTGCCGCCATCGAAGCCGGCGCCTTCGAGGCGCGGGCGGCGGCAATTTCCGAGGGCTGGGCAAGGGGCGATATCCCGGTGATGTGAGCGGGCCCTCTCAGCGAAGCGAGCGCGCGCAGGCATAGCCTGCGCTTGGCAGCGCTCCACGGTCTCAGCGCCCGCGCGCATCCGTCGTTTGGCTGTACTAAAGCTTCCCTCAGGTCGCGTTCCGCCTGAGCGCCGTCCTGATGCTTGAAAGCCGGGCGGCAGTCTGCCACAAGGGCCGCTTATGCGTGCAAGTTGAGCAGGACCGGGCAATGAAGGCATTTTTCGTGCAGATAAAGTGCGATCTGGGCAGGGCCTATGACGTTGCCGGCGCATTGGCCGATGCCGAGATCGCTTCGGAAATCTACTCGACAGCCGGCAACTACGATTTGCTCGCCAAATTCTATGTCGACGACGAGGAAGACATAGGCCACTTCGTCAACGAGAAGGTGCAGATTCTTCCCGGCATCAAGGACACGTTTACGGTCGTCACCTTCCGCGCCTTCTGAGTGGCGCCGGCCCCTGCCCGGGCACAAGGCAAAGCCTGACCCAGCCATATCGGCGCTGCCCTAATTTTAGGCAGGTCGCGACATACTGATCGCCAGCATCCTCCAAATCACCGATTGCGCTTGATTTTCTCCCGTGACGCCAGTGAAATGGTCTCACAGGGGAGTATGCGATTGGCAGCGTTCGACGAAATGCTTCCGGAAATCTCCGGATTGAGAAAACCGTATTCGGCTTACGACCGCTGGCTGAAGGAGCAGGATCCGGCCAGGCTTACCGAGAAGATGCAGGACGCCGAACGCGTCTTTCGCAAGACCGGCATCACCTTTGCCGTCTATGGCGAGCAGGAAGCCTCCGAACGCCTTATTCCCTTCGATATCGTTCCGCGCATCATTTCAGGCAACGAATGGCGACGGCTGACGCAAGGCATCGAGCAGCGCGTCCAGGCGCTGAACGCGTTTCTCGACGATATCTACCACCGCCAGGAAATATTGCGGGCCGGGCGCGTCCCCAAGGAATTGATCGCCAGGAATGAGGCGTTCCTGCCGGAGATGATCGGGGTAAGGCCGCCGGCCGGCGTCTACACCCATATCATCGGCGTCGATATCGTGCGCATCAGCGAGAACGAATTCTACGTGCTGGAGGACAATGCGCGGACGCCGTCCGGCGTGTCCTACATGCTGGAGAACCGCGAGACGATGATGCAGCTCTTTCCCGAGCTGTTCCAGCAGATCAAGGTGCGGCCGGTGGAAAACTATCCGCAGCTCTTGCGCCAGTCGCTGGCGACGGTGCGGCCGCAAAGCACCAAGGGTGCGCCGACCATTGCCGTGCTGACGCCGGGCAGCTTCAACTCCGCCTATTTCGAACATGCCTTCCTTGCCGACCAGATGGGCGTGCAGCTTGTCGAGGGGCAGGATCTGCGCGTCGTCGATGGCCACGTCGCGATGCGCACGACCGAAGGCTACAAGCAGATCGATGTGCTTTATCGAAGGGTGGACGATTCTTTCCTCGATCCGCTGACCTTCCGTCCGGACTCGGCACTTGGAGTGCCGGGCATCATGGATGTCTACCGCGCCGGCAACATCACCATCGCCAATGCGCCGGGAACCGGCATCGCCGACGACAAGGCGATCTATTCCTACATGCCCGAGATCGTCGAATTCTACACTGGCCGCAAGGCAATCCTCGGCAACATCCCGACCTGGCGCTGCTCGGAGCCGGACAGCCTGAAATACGTTCTCGAACATATCGACGAGCTGGTGGTGAAGGAGGTGCACGGCTCAGGCGGCTACGGCATGCTGGTCGGGCCGGCGGCGACCAAGAAGGAATGCGAGGATTTTTCCAAGAAACTCGCGGCAAAACCGTCGAACTACATCGCCCAGCCAACGCTGGCGCTGTCGACCTGTCCGATCCTGACCGACAAAGGGCTGGCGCCGCGCCATGTCGACCTCAGGCCCTACGTGCTGGTTTCCGACCGCATCCAGATCGTGCCGGGCGGGCTGACGCGCGTGGCGCTGAAGGAAGGCTCGCTGGTGGTCAACTCATCGCAGGGCGGCGGCACCAAGGATACGTGGGTGCTGGATGATTGAGACGGGTAAGTAGTGAATAGTCGGTAGTCAGTAGTAGAGGGAAAGCACAATGCCATACTCCGTCAAAATCCAAACATTCACCATGCACTACTCACCACTCACTACTCACTAGCCCGAAGGGCAGCCCCACATGCTTCTCGGCCGCACCGCCAACGGTCTCTACTGGATGAACCGCTACATCGAGCGGGCGGAAAACATGGCGCGGCTGGTCGATGCCGGGCTGCGCATGGCGCTGACGCGTACTCAGAACGCCTCCGAAGAGTGGAATTCGGTGCTGCTCAGCGCCGGTTCGGACGCTGCCTTCACGCAGAAATATTCCGACTATACCGCCGCCAACGTCGCGGATTTCCTGCTTCGCGACACATCGAACCCGTCGAGCACGATGGCGTCGATCGAGACGGCCCGCAACAACGCCCGCATGGTGCGCACCGCGCTGACGCGCGAAACCTGGGAAAGCATCAACGAGGCCTGGATGTCGCTGAAGCGCATGCTGGCCAAGCCGATCGACGAACGCGACCTGCCCAGCGTGCTCGACGCGATCAAGCGCGAAACGGCGCTGATCCGCGGTTCATTCTACGGCACCATGCTACGCAACGAGATCTTCGATTTCTCGCAGCTCGGCACCTATGTCGAACGCGCCGACAACACGGCACGCATCCTGGACGTGAAGTACTACGTGCTGTTGCCGTCGATCTCGTGGGTCGGCTCGACGCTCGACAATTATCAGTGGGAATCGATCCTACGTTCGGTGTCGGCGCACCGCTCGTATCGCTGGGTATACGAGGCCGACTACAAGCCGAGCAACATTGCCGACTATCTGATCCTCAATGTTCGAATGCCGCGCTCGCTGACCTTCTGCTACCGTTTCCTGACGGAGCACCTGAAATTCCTGGGCGACGATTATGGCGAACGCCATGCCTGTCATGCGACAGCCGGCAAGACCCAGGCCATGCTGACGGCCGGCTCGATCAAGGACATATTCGACGCCGGCCTGCACGAATTCCTGGCCAATTTCATTCGCGACAACACCAGGCTCGGCGACGAGATCGCGCAGGACTACAGGTTCTATTGAGCATGATCCCGGAAAGTGAACGCCGGTTTCCGGTAAAGATCATGCTCAGGGGACGAGAGCAATGCGGCTGAAGATCACCCACCGGACCGAATACCGCTACGATGCGCCGGTGCATTATCTATTGCAGCGGTTGCGGCTGCTTCCAGTCAGCGGGCCGACGCAGACCGTTTTGTCCTGGGCGCTGACGATCGAAGGGGCACGCGAGGAAGTGCGCTTCATCGACCATTTCGGCAACGATACGCGGCTGTTGAGCGTCGAAGGTGAGCGCGATTTCATCACCGTCGAGGCATCAGGCGAGGTGGTGACACGCGACACCGCTGGCGTCTCCGGGCCACATCAGGGTTTCGCGCCGCTCTGGCTGTTTGGCCATGAAACCCCGTTGACCACGATCGGGAGCGGCATTCGCGAACTCGCGGCCTCGGTTGGCGAGGGGACCGATATCGAAAGGCTGCACCGGCTGATGGCCGTGATCGGCGAGCGCGTGGCTTATACGCCGGGGATCACCAATGCGGCGACCCCGGCCGAGGACGCGCTGGCGCTCAAGACCGGCGTCTGCCAGGACCACAGCCACATCTTTGCCGCCACGGCGCGCGCCATGGGGTTTCCGGCCCGCTACGTCAGCGGCTATTTGATGATGGATGCGGCGGTCGAGCAGGCGGCAAGCCATGCCTGGGCTGAGGCGCATGTTGCGGGCCTCGGCTGGGTCGCGTTCGACGTCGCCAACGGCATTTCGCCCGACGAACGCTATGTAAAGGTGGCGACCGGCCGTGATTACCGCGATGCCACGCCGGTGTCGGGAATTCGGCTGGGACAAGCGGAAGAACAGCTTGCGGTCATCGTCACCGTGGAGCAGTAATCCACGGCAAGATTGCTGCCAAAGAGATTCGATGACCTATTGCGTCGGCCTGAAGATCGATCGCGGGCTCGTGTTCATGTCGGACACGCGTACCAACGCCGGCATGGATTCGATCTCGACCTTCAAGAAGATGCATGTCTGGGAAGAGCCGGGCGAGCGCGTCATCGTGCTGATGTCGGCCGGCAATCTGGCGACGACGCAGGCGGTCGTCAGTTTGCTCGACGAACGCACCAAGGCGGTGGCCGATCGCCACGCCACTCTGCTCGAAACGCCGTCTATGTATCAGACGGTGCGGATGGTCGGCGACACCGTTAAGGAAGTCATCGCCAGTTCGTCGCCGGCAGGCGAAAAGGCCGATTCCTATTTCAATGCCTCCTTTATCCTCGGCGGCCAGATCAAGGGCAGCGCGCCGCGGCTGTTCATGATCTATCCGGAAGGCAATTTCATCGAATCGACCGATGACACGCCGTTTTTCCAGATCGGCGAGACCAAATACGGCAAGCCGATCATCATCCGCGCCTATGAAAAGACGATGAGTTTCGCCGAGACGGTGAAACTCCTGCTGGTGTCGTTCGACTCGACGCTGAAATCGAACCTGTCGGTCGGTCTGCCGCTTGACCTGCTGTTCTACGAAAAGGACGCCTTCAAGGTCAGCCTGAAGAAACGGATAGCCCAGGACGATCAATATTATCGCACGATCTCGGACGGCTGGTCGAACGCGCTGAAGACCGCTTTCGCGAGCCTGCCTGATTTTCCCGAATGAAAGCCTCCGTTTTTCGTGCTCTTTGATTTCTGGGCTCGATGCGACGGAGAGGAAAATGGATAGCAACGAATTCCGGGAATGGTCGCTGTACGCGGCCGAATGGGGTGCCGACTACAGGGGCACACTTCGCGAAAGACCGGTGCGGCCGCTTGTCGAGCCGGGCGAAATCTCTAGAAGCATCGATGTCTCGCCGCCGGAAGAGGGCGAAACGATGCAGGCAATCTTCGCCGACTTCGAGCAAAAAATCCTGCCGGGCATGACGCATTGGCAGCATCCGCGCTTCTTCGCCTATTTCCCGGCCAACGCCGCACCGGTCTCGGTGGTGGCCGAATATCTGGTCTCGGTGATGGCCGCGCAATGCATGCTCTGGCAGACCTCGCCGGCAGCGACCGAACTCGAGACGCGCGTCGTCGACTGGATGCGTCAGGCGCTTAGCCTGCCGGAAGGGTTTTCCGGCGTCATGCAGGATTCGGCATCGTCGGCGACGCTTGCCGCCGTGCTGACCATGCGCGAGCGCGCGCTAGTCTGGCAGGGCAACAAGAAGGGCCTGCAAGGCCAGCCGATATTGCGCATCTATTCTTCCGACCAGGTCCATACTTCCATCGACCGGGCGATCTGGGTATCGGGCATTGGCGAGGACAATCTCGTCCGCATTCCGGTTGCTGGCCGCCTCCGCGCCATGGATGTCACAGCCCTCGAAGCGGCGATCGTCGCCGACCGGGATGCGGGCATGCTGCCGGCCGGCCTCATCGCTTGTGTCGGCGGCACTAGCACCGGCGGCACCGATGACATCGCCGGCGTCGCCGCTGTGGCTAAGCGATACGGGCTCTATCTGCATGTCGATGCCGCCTGGGCCGGATCGGCGATGATATGTCCGGAATACCGGCATTTCTGGGCCGGCGCGGAGCACGCGGATTCCATCGTCTTCAATCCGCACAAATGGCTGGGCGCGCAGTTCGACTGCTCGATGCAGTTCATCCGCCGGCCGGAAGACCTGGTGCGGACGCTCGCCATCAAGCCGGATTACCTGAAGACGCATGGACGCGACGGAATCATCAACTATTCCGAATGGTCGGTGCCGCTCGGGCGGCGCTTTCGCGCACTGAAACTGTGGTTCCTGCTGCGCGCCCACGGGCTGGAAAATCTCCGGACCATGATCCGCAACCATGTTGCCTGGAGCGAAGGCCTTGCCGCGCGGCTGGCTCGGCAACCGGATTTCGAGATCGTCACGGAACCGATGCTGTCGCTGTTCTCGTTCCGGCATCTGGCGGCGGCCGGCATCGATTCGGACGAACACAATCTGCGGCTGGTCGATGCGATCAACGACGATGGCCGCATCTATCTGACACAGACACGGGTGGACGGGCAGATCGCGATCCGCTTTCAAGTCGGTCAGTTCGAGACGACGGCGGCGGATGTCGACACAGCTTTCGAGGTCATCACCGAAATCGCCCGCGGTCTGGGTTGAGTTGAAATGGTCGGCAAAGTTGCGCCGTGGTTGCTTTGGACGGATGTAATTTCGTTAGCCGGCTTATGCCTTTTCATCACTTTCGTTTTCCGCTATAGACAAGAAAAGCGAAAACGAGAGGCCTCCAAATGTATCTGTCGCCGCGTCATTCCGAAATCATCCAAATGGCCAAGGACAATGGCCGCGTGCTGGTCGACGATCTGGCAACGCATTTCAACGTGACGCCGCAGACCATCCGCAAGGACCTTAACGACCTGTGCGACCAGCGGCTGCTGTCACGGATTCATGGCGGTGCGCTGTTCCCGTCCGGCATCGAAAACATGGAATATGAGGCGAGACGCAAGATCGCCGCCGAGGAGAAGGAGGCGATCGGCCGCGCAGCAGCCAGGCTTATCCCGGACAATGCCTCGCTGTTCATCAATATCGGCACCACGACGGAGTCGGTCAGCAAGGCGCTCCTTGATCATACCGGATTGATGGTGATCACCAATAATATCAATGTTGCCAACAGGATGCGCATATACCCTTCCATCGAAGTCGTTATTGCGGGCGGGGTTGTGCGCGGCTCCGATGGCGGCGTGGTCGGCGAGGCGGCGGTCGATTTCATCAGGCAGTTCAAGGTCGACTACGCGGTGATCGGCGCCTCAGCGATCGACCATGACGGTGCGTTGCTTGATTTCGATTTTCGTGAAGTGAAGGTGGCGCAGGCGATCATCGCCAATGCCCGGCATGTCATCCTCGTTTCCGACCAGACCAAATTCGAGCGGACGGCGCCGGTCCGCATCGGCCATCTGTCGCAGGTCAACACCTTCATCACCGACCGTTGCGACATCCCGTCGGTACGCAAGATCTGCCAGGAGGCAGAGGTTCAGCTGATCGAAACGTCGCTCTCGTAAGGGTGCCGTAGGGGCAATTGCCGCTGTTTATATTTCGTTTGACATTCGTTCCCATTTCGAAATAATCCCACCACGGTTTCGTAAAAACCTAAAAATGCTGCAATGCGAAATCCGGGAGGACTATTGTGAGCGCACCCCCGATCCATGACATCTTCGTCATCGGTGGCGGTATCAACGGCTGCGGCATTGCTCGCGATGCGGTTGGGCGCGGCTTCTCGGTCTTCCTTGCCGAAATGAACGATCTGGCCAGCGGAACCTCCTCCGGCTCGACCAAACTGATCCATGGCGGCTTGCGCTATCTCGAGTTCTACGAATTCCGCCTGGTGCGCGAGGCGCTTATGGAGCGCGAAATTCTCTGGAAGAATGCGCCGCACATCATCTGGCCGATGCGCTTGTGCTGCCCTATGCCAAGGGTTTGCGTCCGGCCTGGCTGATCAGGCTCGGCCTTTTCCTTTACGACCACATTGGCGGGCGCAAATTGCTGCCGGCGACCAAGACCCTGGAAATGGCAAAGGACCCAGCCGGCAAGCCGCTGAAGCCGTTGTTTCGCAAGGCCTTCGAATATTCCGACGGCTGGGTCAACGATGCGCGACTGGTGGCGTTGAACGCCCGCGACGCCGCCGATCGCGGCGCAACGATCCGAACCCGCACGAAAGTCATCGGCGCACGCCGTGAAGGCGAGCTTTGGTCGGTCAGTCTGAAAAACGCGCAGACCGGGGACACCGAGGAGGTCAAGGCGCGGCTTTTGGTCAACGCCGCCGGTCCATGGGTCGACCATGTGCTGTCTGCTACGGTCGGCTTGAACGAGGTGCACAATGTCCGGCTGGTACAGGGCAGCCATATCGTCATCGGCAAGAAGTTCGACGATCCGCGCGCCTATTTCTTCCAGAACAAGGATGGCCGCATCATCTTTGCTATCCCCTACGAGGAAGAGTTCACGCTGATCGGCACCACTGACCAGGACTATGCTGGCGACCCGCACGACGTGAAGATCAGCGACGCCGAGATCGATTATCTCTGTGCCGCGGCGAGCGAATATTTCGCGCAGCCGGTCAAGCGTTCGGACATCGTCTGGACCTATTCCGCCGTGCGCCCGCTTTATGACGACGGCGCCTCGAAGGCGCAGGAAGCAACCCGCGATTATGTGCTGAAGACCGACGGCGGCGAGGGCACGGCGCCGATCATCAACACCTTCGGCGGCAAGATCACCACCTATCGCCGGCTGTCTGAATCGATGCTCGAGAAAATCGAGGGTTTTCTCGGCAAGCGCGGCAAGCCGTGGACGGCAAACGCGCCGCTGCCGGGCGGCGATTTCCCGGCCAGCGGTTTCGACGCCGAAGTGGCGAAACTGAAAACAGCCTATCCGTTCCTCGACGCACGTCTGGCACGCCGCCTGAGCCGGCTTTACGGAACTCGCGCAAGGATGCTGCTGGGCCTCGCCAGATCGAATGCCGATCTTGGCCGCAACTTTGGCGCCGATCTCTATGAGGCCGAAGTGCGCTACCTCGTTCAAAATGAATGGGCGATGACGGCTGAAGATGTATTGTGGCGCAGGACCAAGCGCGGCCTGCATCTGAGCCGCGAGCAGACGGCAGCGCTCGACGAATTCATGCGCGGGATAAGCCGGCGCCATGTCGCGGCTGCCGAATAGTCATGCAGAAAGCCTGGGAGGAGGCATCATGCTGGAACTGAGAAACGTGACGAAGACGGTCGGGGCGACGGAGCATATACGCGACGTGTCGCTGACGCTTCAGCACGGCTCGCTCAATGTCCTTCTCGGGCCGACGCTTTCCGGCAAGACCAGCCTGATGCGGCTGATGGCCGGCCTTGATGTGCCGACATCCGGCTCGGTCTGGTTCGATGGCAAGGATGTCACCGGCATCCCGGTGCAGAAGCGCAACGTCGCCATGGTCTACCAGCAGTTCATCAATTATCCGGCGATGACCGTCTACGAGAACATCGCCTCGCCGCTGAGGGTGGCCGGGACCGAGCGGGCAAAGATCGACAAGGAGGTGCGCAGTGCGGCAGCCCTTCTCAAGCTGACGCCCTATCTCGACCGCACGCCGCTCAGCCTCTCCGGTGGCCAGCAGCAGCGCACCGCGCTGGCGCGCGCCATCGTCAAGAACGCCAGCCTCGTGCTGCTCGATGAGCCGCTCGCCAACCTCGACTACAAGCTGCGCGAGGAGCTGCGTGCTGAATTGCCGAAAATCTTCGCGGCGACCGGCACCATTTTCGTCTACGCCACTACGGAGCCGCACGAAGCCTTGCTGCTCGGCGGCAACACGGCGACGCTTTCCGAAGGCCGGATCACTCAGTTCGGCCCGACGATCGACGTCTTCCGCAGGCCGAACGACCTCGTCACGGCCAAGACATTCGCCGATCCGCCGCTCAACACGATCGTGCTGAAGAAGAGCGGTTCGAGCTTCCTTCTTGATGGTGGGGTGAAGCTTCCGGTGCCGGCTGAACTCGCCGGTATTGCCGATACGAGCTACACGATCGGCTTCCAGCCTCACCATCTCTCTCTTGCTCGGCCGAGCCCGTCGGCGGTTCCGGTGAGAGCCAAGGTGTCGGTCACCGAAATCACCGGTTCTGAAAGCTTTGTGCATCTCGATTTCGCCGACGTCCGCTGGGTGATGCTGGAGCACGGCATCCTGGTGTTCGAACCGGACCAGACCATCGAGGTGTTCATCGACCCGCGGCACATCATGGTGTTCGACGCGAACGGCCGCTCGGCCGCGCCGCCACAGATGCTGGCGGCTTGAGGGAGGAGGGCACATGGCGCGCATCGACTGCAACCACATCCGCCACGCGTACGGGCCGCATCCGAAGTCGGACAAGGACTATGCGCTGAAGGAGGTGCATCACGCCTTCGAGGATGGCGGCGCCTATGCGCTGCTGGGGCCGTCGGGCTGCGGCAAGACCACGCTGCTCAACATCATTTCCGGCCTGTTGTACCCCTCGCATGGCGAGCTTCTGTTCGACGGCAAGGACGTGACCAATCTGTCGACGCAGGAGCGCAACATCGCGCAGGTGTTCCAGTTCCCGGTCATCTACGACACCATGACGGTCTACGATAATCTGGCCTTCCCGCTGCGCAACCGCGGCGTTCCAGAACCCGACGTCGACCGCAAGGTGCGCGAAACGCTGGAAATGACGGGGTTGGCCGATATGGCTAAGAGAAAGGCGAGGGGGCTGACCGCCGACCAGAAGCAGAAGATCTCGCTCGGACGCGGGCTGGTGCGCTCCGATGTCAACGCGATCCTGTTCGACGAACCGCTGACCGTAATCGACCCGCACATGAAGTGGGTGCTGCGCTCGCAGTTGAAGCAGCTGCACAGGCGCTTCGGTTTCACCATGGTCTATGTCACGCACGACCAGACCGAGGCGCTCACCTTCGCCGAAAACGTCGTCGTCATGTATGAGGGCGAAATCGTGCAGATCGGCTCTCCGGCCGAGCTGTTCGAGCGTCCCAAGCACACATTCGTCGGCTATTTCATCGGCTCGCCGGGCATGAACGTCATGCCGGTCGCGGTCGAAGGCAGGAATGCGCGGCTCGGCAGCCAGACGATCGAATTGCCTGGCGCGCCAAAGGCTGGAAC
>NZ_RZSW01000138.1:0-12315 GCF_003997375.1 Mesorhizobium sp. M5C.F.Ca.IN.020.29.1.1
CCCATATGGACTGCGTGGATAACGGTCGAGAGATCGCAATTATGCGTCATGTAGCCAACGACGGTAATCGTGTCGATGGCGTTGGCGCGCAACCAGTCCTCGAGGTCCGTACCGGTGAAGGCGCTAGGCAAGGTCTTTTCGACGTAATGATCGCGGCTTCGCCTTGATATCTCGGGATGCAATTCGGCGCCGTGGCTGCCTTTGGCGAAAATCGGCGACGTTTCGGGCGCCAGCTGCTTGATGACCACGACCTTGACGCCTGCCTCGGCGGCTGCGTCCATCGCTCGTGCTGCGTTGACGACGCTGTCGCGAAACGGCGGATATTGGATGGCCAGGTTGCCGCCATCATAGTCGTTCTGGATGTCGACGACGATGAGGGCGCGGCGTGGCGCCTTGCCTTTGACTGGTTCAGACACTGAGCTTTCCTTTCCCGTTTGGCTTTGATTGGTCGGAGGATAGGCCTGCTGCCGGATTGCAAAAGTGCCCCAATTGACATTATTCAAAAGGATTGGGACAATTCGGATCTAACCCTTATCGGTGCTCAGCATGGCCGATCCGATCGTTGCCGCCATCGCCTTCGATGGCATCAGTCCGTTCCACCTTTCCGTGCCGTGCCTTGTATTCGGCGAAGACCGCGCCGCGCTCGGCCTGCCGCGCTTCGACTTCCGCATCTGTGCGATCGAAAGCGTGCCTATCCATACCGAAGCAGGATTGACCGTGACTGCGCCGCAAGGGCTTGGCAGCCTCGATGCAGCGGACATCGTGATCGTCCCAAGCTGGCGAGATCTCGAAAATCCCCCACCTGCGGTTCTGGTAGAGGCGCTGCTGCGAGCGCACCGCAACGGCACATTGATTGTCGGACTGTGCCTCGGCACCTTCGCTGTTGCGGCGACCGGACTGCTTTCGGGGCGGCGAGCCGCGACGCACTGGGCCTATACCGAGCAGCTGCAGGCGCTTTATCCCGACATGATCGTCGATCCGGACGTGCTCTACATCGACAATGGCGATGTCATGACATCTGCCGGCGTCGCCGCCGGGCTTGACTGCTGTCTCCACATCGTGCGAGCCCGCTACGGCGCCGAGGCGGCTCTTCGACTTGCCCGGCAGATCGTGCTTTCTCCCCATCGGCAAGGTGGGCAGGCGCAGTTCATAGAACGCCCCATCGCCAGGACCGGCAACGCGGATCGCTTCACACAGGCCCTCGACACGGTGCGCAAAACGCTTGGCGATCTGCACAGTCTGGACAGCGTCGCCGACGCCGCCGGTCTCACCCGCCGGACGTTCACGCGCCGCTTCCAGAAAACGATCGGCACCAGTTTCGGCGACTGGCTGATCGATCAGCGCGTCGCGCTGGCGCAGCGGCTGCTGGAAGCAACGGAAAAATCGATGGACACGGTTGCCTTCGAGGCTGGGTTCGGTAGCGCCACGTCGCTGCGCCAGCACTTCGCGGCACGGCTCAGGACCTCGCCCGCGCAGTACCGGCGCGAATTCTCGAAGAACTCTGATCAGGACGCGCACGCCGCCTCGCGTTGATCCGGATGCTCAGCCGCGCCTGACCGGCCGCGCCGGGTTGCCCACAACCGTGGTGTTTGGCGGCACATTGCGCGTCACCACAGCACCCGCTCCGACAATAGCGCCGGCGCCGATGCTGATCCCAGCGAAGATGACCGCACTGCCGCCGATCCAGGCATTGTCGCCGATCTCGACCGGCTTGGCGATCTCCAGCCCGGCCTGTCGCCCCGCTGCCTCTTTGTGATGCTCGGCGCAGTAGATCTGCACGTTGGGGCCGAGTAGCGTTCCCTTGCCGATGCGGACTGGCGCCGTATCGAGGATGATGCAGCTGGCATTGAGGAAGACGCCGTCGCCGAGAAAGATGTTGAAGCCGTAGGCGCAGTGGAACGGCGCTTCGATCCGGGCGCGCTCGCCCGCAGCGCCGAGCAGCGACTTCAAGGCAGGTCCGACGTCGCCACGTTGCCGGGGCGGCAAGCTGTTGTGTTCGAACACCGCGTCGCGAGCGAGGATGCGCAGCGCCTCCAGCTCTGAGTCGAGGCAAGTATACCACTCGCCCGCGGCCATTTTTATGCGCTCGCTTCCGTTCAAGGCGATGCCCTCCTGTCTTACCTGCTGTTTCAACGTGGTGTCAAAGCACAGTCCATAAAAATCGGGTAACGCAAGATCGCAGGCCTCTGGTCAAATGCCGATCCTATGCTAGCCTGCCCCGGCTGGGCCATCCCAGGCCGTGTGATCGAGGGGGGATCAATCATGCTGTACATCCTTGCACTTCTGATCGGCGTCGTTGCCGGCCTTCGCGCCATGACCGCGCCCGCCGCCGTCGCCTGGGGCGCTTATCTCGGCTGGCTGCCGGTCGCCGTAACCTGGGCTGGTTTCATGGGCCATTGGATCACCGTCGGCATCTTCACCATCCTGGCCGTCGCCGAGCTCGTCACCGACCAGCTGCCGTCGACGCCGAGCCGCAAGGTCCCACAGCAGTTCGGCGCGCGCATCGTCATGGGCGCCTTCACCGGCGCAGTGATCGGCGCGACCGGCGGCGCCACGATCGGCGGCCTGATCGCAGGCGCCATCGGCGCGGTGATCGGCACGCTGGGCGGCGCCGAGCTGCGCAAACGCCTGGCGATCGCTTTCGGCAAGGACCTGCCAGCCGCCCTTATCGAGGACGCGGTGGCGATCATCGGTGGCCTGCTGATCGTGGCGGCGGTGGCATGACGGCAAAGACATTCGACGCCATCATCATCGGCGCCGGACAGGCCGGCCCGTCACTCGCCGGCCGGCTGACGGCGGCCGGCATGAGCGTGGCGCTGATCGAGCGAAAACTGGTTGGCGGCACCTGCGTCAATACCGGCTGCATGCCGACCAAGGCCATGGTGGCAAGCGCCTATGCCGCGCATCTTGCCCGCCGCGCCGCCGACTACGGCGTGACGCTCTCCGGCCCGGTCGGCGTCGACTACAAGGCGATCAAGGCGCGCAAGGACAAGGTGTCGAACGACGCCCGCGGCAACCTCGAAAGCTGGATCGCCGGCATGGACAAATGCACGCTTTATCGCGGCCATGCGCGCTTCGAATCTGCCAATTCCGTGCGTGTCGGCGACGACCTGCTGAGCGCCGAGAAGATATTCCTCAACACCGGCGGCCGCGCCTCGGTGCCCGACCTGCCCGGTGTCAACGACATTTCGTACCTGACCAATTCGTCGATGATGGATCTCGACGAGTTGCCGCGCCATCTCGTCGTCGTCGGCGGCAGCTACGTCTCGCTCGAATTCGCGCAGATGTTCCGCCGTTTTGGATCAGAGGTCACTGTGATCGAAAAGAGCCCGCGGTTGATCGGCCGCGAGGATGAGGATGTCTCAGCCGCCATCCTGTCCATCTTCGAAAACGAAGACATCACGGTCCATCTCGGCGCCGATGACATAGGCTTCGCCAGAAAGGGCAACGAAATTGCCGTGACCTTCTCCGCCGACAAGGCGCCGGCGGTCGGTTCGCATGTGCTGCTGGCGCTGGGCCGAACGCCCAACACCGACGATCTCGGCCTCGACAGAGCCGGCGTCGAGGTCGACAAACGCGGCTTCATTGTCGTTGACGACCAGTTGCGCACCAGCGTGCCCGGCATCTGGGCGATGGGTGACTGCAACGGCAAAGGCGCCTTCACCCACACCTCCTACAATGACTACGAGATCGTCGCCGCCAATCTGCTCGACAACGATCCGCGCAAGGTGAGCGACCGCATCGAGGCCTATGCGCTTTATACCGATCCGCCGCTCGGCCGCTGCGGCATGACGGAGACAGCGGTAAGAAAGTCCGGGCGTCGCGCGCTGGTCGGCCAGCGGCCGATGACCCGCGTCGGCCGCGCCGTCGAGAAAGGCGAGACGCAAGGTTTCATGAGGATCCTGGTCGACGCCGGCACCAAGGAAATCCTCGGCTGTTCGGTGCTCGGCCCCGGCGGCGACGAGGCGATACACTGCGTGCTCGATCTGATGTACGCCAAGGCGCCGGTCAGCACGCTCGCGCGGGCAACCCATATCCACCCCAATGTCTCCGAACTTCTGCCCACCATTGCCCAGGAATTGAAGCCGCTGGCATAGGCCGGGCAGGCGTTTGGAACCAGTAGTGTCCACCGCACGGGAGCCGGCCGAGAGGGTCCTGCGCCCATAGCGCGAAAAGCTGGACCAATCGACAGCGTATCGGCGAAAGGGCATGTGTTCGGCCTCTTTCTTGGAGGAATATCATGCAAAAATCGATCGAGCGCATCGCCGGCGACAGCGAGGGCGTTTCCTATGAATTCCCGGTGTTCCGCTTCGAGGGAGCGGACAAATCGGCATCTTCAGCCTATCTGCAGGCAGCGCTGCATGCCGGCGAACTGCCGGGCGTCGTCGCCATCGACGCGCTGATGCCGATGCTCGGAAAAGCCGAAGCGGAGGGCCGCATCAAGGGCAATATCACCGTCGTACCGCAAGCCAATCCGATCGGCCGCGCCCAGTATCATTTCGGCGAGCATCAGGGCCGCTTCCATCTGGGCACCCGCACCAACTTCAACCGCGGCTTTCCGCTGCTGGCCGCGCCCGACATCTCACTCCTGCCGGACACGACCCGTGGCACCGTCGACCAGCGGCTGAAGATCCGGCTGCTGCAACTTTCCATTGGCCACGACCTCGTGCTCGACCTGCATTGCGACGACGAGGGCCTCGCCTACCTCTATGTCCACACCAGCCTGTGGCCGGCGATGGCGGATTGCGCGGCCGCCATGGGCGTCGACGCGGTGGTGCTGTGGGATGAGGACACCGACGGCACCTTCGAGGGCGCCTCGATCATGCCGTACCAGAACGTTCCCGCCGACGTCGCGCGCCTCGATCGACGCGTCGCCACCACGGTCGAATATCGCGGCATACTCGATGTCGATGGCGCTCTGGCCGCCTCCGATGCGGAAGGGCTGTACCGGCTGCTAGTGGCACGCGGCGTGATCGTGGATCAGACCCTGCCCGAGCCCGGCAGCTTTGCCGGGCCTAATTTTTTCACCGGCATTGTCGCACCGCTCGAAAACGTCGACATGATGCCGGCGCCCCGAGCGGGCGCGGTCCTTTACGAGGTGAAGCCCGGCGACCCTGTGGCAAAAGGCGCACTGCTCGCCACCATCGTCCATGCGCCAGGTGAGCCCGACGGCCGCACGCAAGTGTTCGCACCGCAGTCGGGCATCATCCTGACACGGCGTTCCCGGCGCATCATCCGTGCCGGCGAAGACCTGCTGAAGCTGGTCGGCGACAGGAAGAGCGCCGACGCAAGGTCGGGGACGCTGGAGGACTGACGGCCTATGCCCTTCGCCAAGCGCTTCATTGAATCCAGTTGCGTGGCCGTTCAATCGCCGCTATTGGAATCGCCATGAACATGCGCTCGATCAAGACCGTTTGGTGGTGGGCTCGCTGACAGCGGCCTGTTCGAACGCGTGCGCGTGAAAATAGAAGGTGGCCGCAACGGAATGTCCGGGCGGCCATTTGTTTTTTCAAGCCATGCCCCGGGTCCGTTGCCCCAAGACGCTGAAATAGCCAAGACGCTGATGGAGACGGCAATGACGACGAAAATTCTGGAGAACGGGGCGGAGCGCTTCGTCACGGCGGGTGGCGTGACGATTACCCGCGAGCGCCATGATCGCCCTTACGAAGGCGCGATCGACGCCTATATCGACGGGCTGAATGCGCGCCGTGGCGCCGTGTTTTCCTCGAATTACGAATACCCCGGCCGCTATACGCGCTGGGACACCGCCATCATCGACCCGCCGCTGGTGATCTCGGCGCGCGGCCGCGCCATGCGCATCGAGGCGCTGAACAGCCGTGGCGAGATGCTTCTACCGGTGGTCGGCAAGGCGCTCGGCGGCCTTGACGACCTGACTATCGCCGAGACCTCGAAAAGACTGATCCGCCTCGACGTGGCCAAGCCCGGCCGTGTCTTCACTGAAGAAGAACGCAGCCGCGTTCCCTCCGTCTTCACCGTGTTGCGCACCATAACCGCTCTGTTCAAGACGGAGGAAGACGCCAATCTCGGCCTCTACGGCGCCTTCGGCTACGATCTCGCCTTCCAGTTCGATCCGGTCGACTACAAGCTCGAGCGCCAACAAAGCCAGCGCGACCTTGTGCTGTTCCTGCCCGACGAGATCCTGGTCGTCGATCACTATTCGACCAAGGCGTGGACCGACCGCTACGACTATTCCGGCGACGAGTTTTCGACGGAGGGATTGCCCCGCGACGAGATCGTCGAGCCGTTCAAGACCGCCGACCGCATTCCGCCGCGCGGCGACCATGAGCCGGGCGAATATGCCAATCTGGTGCGCAAGGCGATGGAGAGCTTCAAACGCGGCGACCTGTTCGAGGTGGTGCCCGGCCAGATGTTCTACGAGCGCTGCGAGACACCGCCTTCCGACATTTCACGCAAGCTGAAGACCATCAACCCGTCGCCCTATTCCTTCTTCATCAATCTCGGCGAAGGCGAATACTTGATCGGCGCTTCGCCCGAAATGTTCGTGCGCGTCAACGGCCGCCGTGTCGAGACCTGCCCGATCTCCGGCACGATCAAGCGCGGCGACGACGCCATTTCCGATTCGGAGCAGATCCTGAAATTGCTCAATTCGAAGAAGGACGAATCCGAGCTGACCATGTGCTCGGACGTCGACCGCAACGATAAGTCGCGGGTTTGCGACCCAGGCTCGGTGCGCGTCATCGGCCGCCGCCAGATCGAGATGTATTCGCGGCTGATCCACACCGTCGATCACATCGAGGGGCGGCTGCGCGAAGGCATGGACGCCTTCGACGCGTTCTTGTCGCATGCCTGGGCGGTCACCGTCACCGGCGCGCCGAAATTATGGGCGATGCGCTTCATCGAGCAGAACGAGAAGAGCCCGCGCGCCTGGTATGGCGGGGCGATCGGCATGGTCAATTTCAACGGTGACATGAACACCGGCATGACGCTTCGCACCATCCGCATCAAGGATGGCATCGCCGAGGTGCGCGCCGGCGCCACGCTGCTCTTCGACAGCATTCCCGAGGAAGAAGAAGCCGAAACCGAACTGAAGGCATCCGCCATGATCTCCGCCATCCGCGACGCCAAGTCAGGCAATGCCGCCGACACCGAACGCGCCACCGCGCGCGTCGGCGACGGCGTCAACATCCTGCTGGTCGACCACGAGGACTCCTTCGTCCACACGCTGGCCAACTATTTTCGCCAGACCGGCGCCAATGTATCGACTGTGCGCACACCTGTGCCGGACGAGGTCTTCGACCGGCTGAAACCCAACCTGGTCGTGCTGTCGCCCGGTCCCGGCACGCCGAAGGACTTCGACTGCGCCGCCACCATCAAACGGGCCCGCGCGCGCGACCTGCCGATCTTCGGCGTCTGCCTCGGCCTGCAGGCGTTGGCCGAGGCCTATGGCGGAGAGCTGCGGCAGCTGCACGTGCCAATGCATGGCAAACCGTCGCGCATCCGCGTGTCGAAGCCGGGCATCATCTTTTCCGGCCTGCCCAAGGAGGTGACGGTCGGCCGCTATCACTCGATCTTCGCCGATCCGGTGCGGTTGCCCGATGGTTTCGTCGTCACGGCCGAGACGGAAGAAGGCGTCATCATGGCCTTCGAGCACAGCAAGGAGCCGATCGCCGCGGTGCAGTTCCACCCGGAATCGATCATGACTCTCGGACACAATGCCGGCATGCGCATCATCGAGAACATCGTTGCGCATCTGCCGCGCAAGGCGAAGGAAAAGGCGGCTTAGCTCCGGTTTCGGCGGCCGGAAGCAATCAATGACCGCAATCGATCCGAAAACCGCCAAGCGCAAGGTCGCCAGCCTCGCCTTCTGGTCGATAGTCGTCGCTTTCGTCGTGCTCGGCCTGAAGCTGGCGGCCTGGCACGTCACCGGTTCGGTGGCGCTGTATTCCGACGCGCTGGAATCGATCGTCAACGTCATTGCCTCGGCCGCAGCCTACTGGGCGATCCAGGTCAGCTACAAGCCGGCCGACCAGGATCATCCATTCGGCCATCACAAGGCCGAGTATTTCTCGGCCGTGCTGGAAGGTGTGCTGATCGTTTTGGCAGCCCTGCTGATCCTCAACGAAGTGTGGTGGTCCTTGCGGCATCCCGCCCCACTCGAACAGCCCTGGACCGGCCTCGCCATCAACGGTGTCGCGACAGTGATCAACGCCTTCTGGGCCTTAACGCTGATCCGTGCCGGCCGTGCCGAGAAGTCGCCGGCACTGGTTGCCGACGGCAGGCACATCATGACCGACGTGGCGACCTCCGTCGGCGTGTTCATTGGTCTGGTCGGTGCCGTGCTCACCGGCTGGCAAGTCCTCGATCCCGCTCTTGCCGTCATCGTCGCGCTGAACATCCTGTGGCAGGGCTGGCACGTCATCGGCTCGTCGATGAACGGGCTCATGGACCGCGCCGTCGATACACAGGAGCACATGCACATCCGCGACGTCATTTCGGCCAATTGCAAGGGCGCAATGGAAGTCCACGATCTGAAGACGCGGATTGCCGGCCGCGCCACGTTCATCGAGTTCCACCTGGTCGTCGATGCCGATATGTCGGTGGGCGCCAGCCACGTCATTTGCGACCGCATCGAGGATGCGCTGAAGGCCGAGATCCCCTCGGTGCGCGTCACCATTCATGTCGAGCCCGACGACGAGGCAAAGCTGCCCAAGGGCACGACGGCCGTGCCGTTCGCGTGAGGCGGTTCCGTAGGCCCTCAAAACTTCTCAAGGCGTGCAGGCGGATTGCGGCATCGGCTCCAGCCGGTAGACCTTGTCGTCGGATGCGGTCTCGCCTTCGGCCGTCTTCGAGCATAGGTCGATGATCGGCAGGCTGCTGTTGGGATTGGCCAGCATCATCGTGCCGTTGGCGCCGCGGCGCAGATAAATCTCCTTGGCTGCGATGTCGCAGGAAAAGTCGCTCGTCTTTCCGCTCGCGACACAGCGCCACTGGTCCGCTTCGTCGTCACAACTGTAGCTCTGCGTGACCTCGGTGGCGTTCCGACGCGTGGTTACGGAAACAGCTATGTCGGCGCCGCTTGGCCAGCTTGCCGGATCGCCGCCCTTGGCGAAGGAGGCCAGCTCGATCGGGCCCCGAAAAACCCTGATGGTGTGGGTAAGCTGATCGGGATGCGAGTCGAGATGCGCGGCATCGTAGTCGCGCCCGTAGCAGAACGGCTGGTCCGGTTTCAGCCGCTCACGCAGCGGTGCTCCCAGCGCCGGATCGACCGGATCGATGCGCGCGAATTCGGCCTTGCAGGTCTGCGTCGGCATACGGTCGAGCCGAAAGCCGTCGTCTTCTGTGCCGAGTGCCTGCTTGGCGTATTCCTTTTCACCCAGCTCATCCTCGGCGCCAGCATCGAGATAAAGGTTGCGATGCACGCCGGAGACGATCAGCCGGCCTTTTTCATCAACGTTCAGTAAGGCCATGGTGCGGTCGCATTCCATGCCGCAATGAAGCTCGCTCGACTGCGGATCATCCTTGCCGCACCAACCGCCAACCCACTCGGGTTTCTTGGCGCCGCGCACCGTCGTCGCCATGAAGCCGTTGTAGCCGGACGGACCGCTGCTCGGCTCCTCGTTGGGATGGCTGACCGGATCGCTGCCGTAGTAGAAGAAAATCCGTCCCACCTTCTGGTTCGGATGTACCTTGAGATGCGCGGCATCATAGACACGCCCGAAACAGGCATCCTTGCCGTCCGGGCTGAGTTCGGTGAGCTTAGGCGTATCCTCGGCAAGGGCGGTGCCGGCAACAGCGGCAAGCAAGGCGACACCAAGTCCGGCGCCCACAATGGTATTCGATGTCATCTGCCCCTCCTCGCCCGACAGGACGTGACTTCAATTTATGCTAGGATCGAGGCCGAAGCCACGCAATTTGCGAGGACGGCATTCTGGAGAACGACATGATGCGACGCCGCGATATTTTCCGCTTGAGCCTTGCCGGATCCGCCGGCCTTTTCGGGCTGCGCCCGGTCAAGGCAGCGGCCGTGGAAGGGGAAAGGCAGAAGGTCGCCTATCACCTCAGCGACCTCGACAAGGTCGGGTTCGTTTTGGGCAATATCAAGAACCATTATGAGGGCACCGGCGGCAAGGTCGACATCGTGCTGGTCGTGCATGGCCCGGCACTCGCCGCTTTCAAGTCGAAGAGCGCGTCAGCTGCCATTTCCAGCCGTTTTTCCGGCCTGGTCCGCGACGGGCTGACCTCACATGCCTGCGCCAACACCATGCATGGCATGGGTGTTGCGCTCACCGATCTGCTCGACGGCTTTCATGCCGCCGAGACCGGCGGTGTCGTCAAGCTCGCCGAATTGCAGCGCCAGGGCTACGCCTATTTGCGGCCCTGAACCGCTACTGACTTGAACATGAGGGCGGCGAGGCCCTACGAAGGGTGGGAGAGTCCCGGAGGAATAGACGTGCCAGCCACCATAACCGCCATTGTCACCCCCACCCTGGTCATCCCCGACCTCGCCGGCAAGGCGGTGCTGATCACCGGCGCTTCGACCGGCATCGGGGCGGCACTTGCACTGGCCTACGCCGCGCAGAAATGCCGCGTCGCACTGCATTACAATTCGAGTCGGGCAGCTGCCGAAAACCTGGCCGGGACCATCCGCAACGCAGGCGGCGAGGTATTCCTGATCCAGGGCGATTTCTCGATCTCCGCCGATGTCGAGCGCGTCGTCGAGGACAGCGCGCAACACTTCGGCCGGCTCGATGGCCTGGTCAACAATGCCGGCGGCATGCTTGGCCGCGTACCCTATGCCGAGCAGACCGAGGCGCATTACGACGCGGTGATGGATCTCAACGCCCGCTCCGTGCTGACCGCCTCGCGCAAGGCGATGCCATGGCTGAAGCGCCAGGGCGGCTTCATCGTCAATACCTCGTCGATCGCGGCGCGCAATGGCGCCGGCGGCGGCGCCGGCCTTTATGGCTCGGCCAAGGCCTTCGTCTCCAATGTGACCCGCGGCATGGCCAAGGAACTGATCGGCTTCAACATCCGCGTTAACGCGGTGGCGCCGGGCACCATCGCGACGCCTTTCCATGAGCGCTATTCGACCGAGGAGCACATGAAGGGCATGGTTGCTACCATTCCGCAGGGCCGCGCCGGCACGCCCGAGGACTGCGTCGGCGCCTATCTGTTCCTCTCGTCCGCTCTGTTGAGCGGTTACATCACCGGCCAGGTGATCGAGGTGAATGGTGGCCAGTTGATGCCGTGAGCGGCGACCTGCATGCTTACCGCGGTAGCCAACGGAGAAAACGGCAATGTACGGTCTGATCGGCAAGATGCGGGCGACACGCGGCCAGCGCGACGCAATGATGGATGTCCTGCTTGCCAGCACCGGCGCCATGCCTGGCTGCCTGAGCTACATCATCGCCACCGATCCGGCCGATGCCGACGCGATCTGGGTGACCGAAGTGTGGACCGACCAGGCAAGCCACAAGGCTTCGCTGCAACTGCCGGAAGTCCAGGCGGCGATTGCCAAGGCGCGGCCGATCATCGCCGGCTTCGAATTCCAGATCGAGACCCGGCCCGTAGGCGGCTTCGGCCTGCCGGCCGTCAAAACCGGCTGACGCATTTTTCACCGCCGCGGGGGTTCGCATCTCCCCGCTTCGGGGCTAAGACCGAAAAATGGATTCCCTGCCAGACCAGCCGACCGTCGAACGCATGGCGCGGGTGCCCAAAGTCTGGCAGTGGCTGGCACTGCTGATCTTCTCGATCCTGTTTGCCGGCGCGCTTGAATTCGGCGCCTTGCCGGCAGCGCTGCTGATCGGACCGATGCTGGCGGCGATCCTGGCCGGCACCAACGGCGCCACGGTGCGCGTGCCGCGCCCTTTGTTCGGCGCCGCCCAGGCGATCGTTGGCTGCCTTGTCGCCGCTTCGATCTCCCCTGACATCTTTCCGGTCTTCTACAAGGAATGGCCGCTGTTCCTCGGCACCGTGGTGGCGACCGTTGCGGCGTCCAGCCTGCTCGGCTGGCTGATCAGCCGCTGGCGCATCCTGCCCGGCACCACCGCCGTCTGGGGCTCATCGCCGGGCGCGGCCACCGCCATGGTGCTGATGGCAGGCGCCTTCGGCGCCGATCAGCGCCTCGTCGCCTTCATGCAATATCTGCGCGTCATCTTCGTCTCGGTGACTGCCGCACTTGTTGCAAAGATGTGGGTCGACACATCAGGCATCGAGGTCCCGGCCGTCATCTGGTTCCCGCCGATCGATCCAACAGCCTTTGCCGGGACACTTGGCGTGGCGCTCGTCGGCAGCCTCATCGGAAAGCTGCTCAGGCTGCCGTCACCCTTCTTC
>NZ_RZSW01000139.1:0-12306 GCF_003997375.1 Mesorhizobium sp. M5C.F.Ca.IN.020.29.1.1
ATCTTGGGGGTTGCCCACTGATCCTACACAACCGTTAGCACAAGCTTATGTTCCGCTTGACGAACACTCCCGAAAACCGAGGCGGAATTCCGCTTATTCTCCCTCGCAAAAATCCTGCAGCGACGCGTGGCGGAGGTCCTCCAGTCCAACCCACGGCGGGTGAAAATGCGCGTTCCGCATTCGTCAATAATCATTTGCGACCTATAGCCGTCGAACTTGAGCTCATGAAGCAGACACCGCTTTCGGGAGGCTTCTCAACCAAGGTCGGCATTAGTGGCGGGACGAACTTCAAACGCATGCATTGACCCGCAAAACCGCGATTCAATTAGCATACGCTTAATTAGTTATTAGTTCTCATTTTAACGAATCGTTGACCGCGCTGTCCCAGAATAGGACGGCGCGGTCAAACCCAACCGGACTGCGCAGGCGGCTCCGGCAATTCAGCACCCCGCCTCACATTGCCGGAGCCGCTACCACACTGCTCTAAAATACCAGCAATGGTTGAATCAACTGTTACCGCACGTGCTTTCCAGTGCGCTTTCCCAGTCGCTAGATTTTGATGGAACAGGGCCTCGCCTCGTCTGGGCCCCTGCCTTCACGGTCGACGTTGAGACAGTCCATCTGGCGAAGAAAGCATGGACGGCCACGATGACATCAGCAACGCTTGGGCCGCCCTCAAGCCTGTGCGTAAGGCTATTGAACAGCCATGCCCCTGCCGGCGTGCTGCCGAGCGATGAGCCGTCCTGTTGCTTTACCGCCCCGAGCCGATCCACGAGGGCGACGGCTCTTGCGGCCATAATTGAGACGGTCGAAAGTCTGAGCCGGTAAGCGCAAGCAAACGCCCGCGCTACTCCTCTGGGCGCGGGCCGACCGGATGCAGCCCGATCTCCAGCAGGCTGAGCGTGGGGGTAGACCCACTGATCCCACACACCCTTAGCGGACGGTAATGTTCCGCTTGAGGAACACTCCCCACCAGCATCCAAACGACGGTCCTGTCGACGTCGCGGACGACAGCGACGCGGAATGCTTCGCGCGCGCCGGCATCGTCCCAGTGACCCGCCTTGGCCAAGGGGACGCCATCCTGCTCGTCGCCATGGCGAACTCCATGCTGATCGTTGTCGCGAGGTCAGTATCAGTGCCCGACGAGGCCAGATTGCGAATGTCCCGCGCTGTGCCCTCCCCCGCCGCTATACACTCGGCAGCCCGCAGACGCCGGGGCCGGTTTCGTCTCCTCGATATCGAGATTCGCTCGGGGCCTGTTCGACCCAGCGTGGCCGCGCTCTCCGGGCTCTGAGCTAGAAATACCCATCTGTCGAATCGGACAAAGCCTCGAATGCGCGAATTTCCTCAAGCCGTGCCTCAAGCGCCGCCCTTGTCGCAGTAACGGCATCGCTACCGGCCAGGAACTGCTTGGCGGATTGTCCATGCCGGCGATTTTCACAAGGGCGTCGCCAAGGACCTACATGGTTATGCCGTCACGCCACCGCGACCGGTTTTCGGTGCCGTCATCCAGGGCATAGCTGCAGAGACGTCCTCGAGGATCTTGGCCGATCTCGCGAAGCCGGCGAAAGCCTCGCGTGCAACTGAAATGGGAACTTGGCCGTCGTAGGCGCGCTGGCAAGCTCGGAACGCCGTGTCAAAGATTGGCCCTCTGCGATTCTTCGGCCATTCCTGCAGGAACTCGAAAGCATCAGCCAAGCATTCGATTTCCTCCACCATGAACTCCCCTCTCTTGACGAAAACAGGCCGGTCAAAAGTCCTGTCGTTCATTAGAACCTCCATTCAACTGAACGAGTGTTGAGCTTCCACGAGAGCCGTGAGCGACGGCTGCGGGGAAATATGTGAAGAGCGCTTTTTGCTGTCAAGGAAGGACCAATTCGGGACTGAAGCAAAACGCATCGCAGGACTGGGACCGCATGCGCAATGTCGCTGTGTACCGCTGCAACCTGCAGCCGACGACGCTCTGAACTCCATTGCTCCCGATGAAAACCGCAAAGACCGCCCGGCGGCACCATTCGCGGCGACGGAAAGACGCGGCAGCAGAAAGCCCGCGCCCTCCGGGAGAGGACGCGGGCTGGTCGGGGCCACCGATCTCGCAGCATTTGTATGAGGGACAATACTACGCTGCTGGCACTAAACTTTTGTCGCAGGACAGTGTTCCACCCTCTAAGGAAAAAACCGCAGGTTTGTGTTCGCCGCTATAGAAACTCCTCCCGACGAAGGACCGCGTACACTGCCCCGCCCACCATCGAGAGTATAAAAGAACCAGGAGCAAGGCGACCGGGTATGGCTCGCCGACGACGTCGTCAGCTTCGTCTTGTTTCTCGTTCAAATTCTCGTTTCGATCGCCCTTCCTGATAACGCTGCGGCCAAGCCCATTTTCCCCAGAGTCTCTTTCGAAATCTTGGTAGCGATATCCCATGCGATCAGCGGATCATCGGGCAGATGCCTCTGAAGCCATTCAGGGAGACTGCGGCCAGTGTTCTTGTCCATTTCGCGAACAAGTCTTCTGCTTCAACTCTGTCCCAACTTGCTAATGTATAATTTTAGCTTTCGGCAGTTTTTACGGCAAGATGGTCCGGTCCGACCATTTCGGCTGCTTTCGGTTTCAAGGCTCGGTAGCAACGCCCTGGTCCTTGGACCGCTTCAGCCGCGCACGCGACGCCCGCACCAAGCGTTGTGACAGGCCAGTGTGTAGCGAAGGTCCTCAACGAGCGCCCTTCCGCGTTCGGCGGTCTGCCGAACGCGCGCCGCATGGATTTTGTTGGTTTCCCAAATAGGTTCTTCCACGGTGTCTGACTCCCAGGGCTGCGTCGTGGAATGGAGCGCTGGCCATTTGCATTGTCTGCGTAAGAACATGCTGTGCTGAATGCAGCAAGTTCTAGCACCGACAAAAAAAGCCCGCCGTACCTGCAGGTGCGACGGGGCGATCAAGCGGTCACCAAGCACGGCTTGGGGGCTGGGATGTGCCCGGTGCGCGCGGACCGAAAAAAATCATACGCGTGCCGGCTGCCCGGCGTCTACTAACCGGCGGTTGGAAGAGATTCGCCCGGCAGCGAGCGCGGATTTTTTCAATCTCCGCCCCCCTACCAGGACCTGGCGTCGGCCGAATAAGGGAACCCGCACCTCTGCTGCTGGAACAAAGACACGGACCCTATTCGGCGCGCCCACCATGGCTCAGCGCGCATGAAGGCGGACTGTTTGTTCCAACAGGCTCCGATCGCTTCCGCCCGGTCAATTCGCCTGGAACAAAACTTTCCAGAGGTGGTTTTCCCCGTGAAGGGACAGACTTTTCGAAGGAGACGTCTCGTGAAAAAAGTTCTGATCACCAGTATGCTGGCCATCGGCGTTGGCTGTGGAGCAGCGCTCGCTCAGGAACAGCAGCCGGCCCAAACCCAGTCGGGCGCCGACACCAATTGCCCGGCCGGCTCGGCCGGTTGCCCGGAAGGTGCGATGGGCGAACAGTCCCAAGGTAAGGCCGGCGCCAGCACCGAGGACCAAGCTCAAGGCAAGGCGAAGATGCAGACCGATGAGCAAGCCCAGGGCAAAGCCGGCGCAACCACCGAGCAGCAGACCCAAGGCGAGGCTGGCGCCACAACCGACCAACAGGCGCAGGACAAGGCCAAGGTCCAGACCGAGCAGCAGACCCAGGGCGAGGCGGGTGCCACAACCGACCAACAGGCGCAGGACAAGGCCAAGGTCCAGACCGAGCAGCAGACCCAGGGCGAGGCCGGTGCCACCACCGAGCAGCAGACTCAGGGCACGACCTCTACTCAGGATGAGACTTCGACCGGCGCGATCAGCAATGTGACCGTTGAACAGAAAACGGAAATCACCCAAATCCTCAAGCAGGAAAGGGTCGAACCGGTTGCCAGCGTCGATTTTGATATCTCAGTGGGTGTCGAGGTTCCGCGGCAGAGGGTTAAGCTGCGTCGTCTGCCACCGCGAATCGTCGAGATCGTCCCGGCTTACGAATCCTATGAGTATTTCATATTGGCCGATGGCCGAATCGTGATCGTCGACCCGGGTACGCTTAAGATCGTCCTTATTCTGACCTAACCCCTGTTCGGCGTAAAGGAGGGGTCCGCGGCCCCACGGCGGTCCCCTTCAACATGCATCGGATGAAGTTGGAGAGGAGTCTCCATTTCTCGAACGGCGGCTATTTACGTCCCAGTACACGCGCCGTTCCAGCTGGCTGGCTTTTGCGGTGGAGGACCCTCCCAGCCGTAACCTCATGGATCACCCTCGACGGCGCCCTTCTTGTCGAAAAGGTCTGAGATAGGGCCTTGTCGAAAAGGCCTGAGATAGGGCTTCAGTCTGTCCGCTGGTAGACTATGGGCTGGCACAGGCAGTGCTTTGGTCCGGGACCGCTATCGCAAAAGCCTGAGATGGGAGAGTTTTCAGGAACCGAGCTCCTGCAGGCGTCGTTGCGATGCCAACCCGTGACAGGAGGTTGCAATGGACCCCAGCATTCACCAAGCACGCTGGCTGCTTTTTCCGGTATTTGGCTTGGTGTTCGGGGTCGCGGCCGTCGGGCTTATTATCGGCTGATGGGCCCGATCAATGAAGGCAACACACTTGCGCAGTAATGAGTCCCTTCCTGCGCTAGCGAGACCCACCGGTTTCTCCCCGTGAGACTGGTGGGTCTTGACACCGCCTGATGATGGCGAAAGCGTGATAGATGGTGCAGAGTACAGAGGATTGGTTCGGGCGAATTCGAAACAGGTGGAAATGCAACGCAGACCGTGACGGTCAGAGGATATTCTAGCGTGCTATTGGCAAATTCATTGACCACAGACGCGATACGGCCGCAACGCCTGAGGCTTCGTGAGCCAAGAGTTCTCGCCATGATGAATGTGCGGCCTTCGTGCTCTCAATCGCAGCGCAGGCTCAAATCTCTTCGAAGGCTTCGCGTCGCCATCTGCCTCACCGCATCGACCTTGATTCTCGTCGTGAGCCCCTACCGTGTGGCACAGGACGGCCTGTCCCTGACGCTTAGCCCGCAGGCCGCCCAGGCACAAGGGAACTCTGGGAACGCTGGGAACTCCGGGAACTCTGGGAACTCCGGGAACTCTGGAAACTCCGGGAACTCCGGGAACGCTGGAAACTCCGGGAACGCTGGAACTCCCGGGAGCTCGAACTCCAATGCCAACGCGGGCAAGGGCAAATCAAAATCGTCAAAAGGCAATCCCCCTGCAAATCCAGTTGCCGCGGTTAACCCCGCCAACAAGCCAAAAGTATATGTCAACGCGACCACTGGAGACCGGATCGAAGTGCGCGGGCCAAGTGTGGGTGTAGTGCATTCCAATGGGCTCAGCGAGCGCATCGACGGTGGCCATTATGAAATGCGGGATGCGATGGGCCGCACCATCATTCGGCGGCAGGCAACGAACTCCGATCGGGCAAGACTGCTCGGCATGATCGAGTGATGGCGAGTTCACAGGCCGCAAGGCTACCTTGCTTCACGCAGGATGGCGGGCAGGCGGATGCTGATGTTCGGTTGCGTCGCGCAGTGTCATCGCGGCTTCGGTCCGGTTGCTCACATTGAGCTTGGCGAGAATTCGCGTCATATGATGCTTTATGGTTTTCTCGTGCAGGTTCAGCTGAAGACCGATCCGCTTGTTGCTCAATCCCGCGGCAACGAGCGTCAGGATCTCTCTTTCGCGGCTGGTGAGTTCGGCCAGCGCGTCGGGTTTCGCGGTCGCGGTTGACTGGGCAGACAAGTCGACCAGCACGCGCGCCGACAATTGCGGGCAAACATACCGCTCGCCCATAGCCACCGTGCGCAGTATGGCGGCCAGGGTTCTCGACCCGACCCCCTTCAGGACATAGCCTCTTGCGCCGCTCTGCAAGGCGGTCATGACATGCTGGTTTTCCTCCGAAACGGTCAGCATCACGATTTTCAGATCCGGATGCCGCTCCAGAGCCGGTTCGATCGCACTGAGGCCCCCTCCAGGCACCGAGATGTCCATCAGGAGAATATCGAGCTGCTGGTCTTCCAATATCCGCAAGGCATCGTCTCTACTGCTGCCTTGGGCAACGATCTCGAACCCGCCGATCTGCTCGAGAGTGCGCACGACGCCCTCCCTGAACAGCGGATGGTCGTCGATGATGGCGAGCTTTATGGCGGCTGCCATCACGCCTGTCCTATTTCAATTATGTTGAGAACCATTTTCACCACCGTGCCATTCTGTGAAGATGTTACACCAAATTGGCCGCCGAGGCTTTCTACCCGCTCACGTAGCCCGATGAGCCCCAGCCTTTCAGGGTGGATGATCTTCGGGTCGAAACCTGGGCCGGTGTCGGAAACCTCGATAGAAACGCGCTCCCCGTCGAAATGTTTCGCGACCGATTGACCGGCACCCCCGGCGTGGCGAAAGCCGTTGTTCAGCGCCTCCTGAATGAAGCGAAAGATGCAGATCTTGGCCGCTGGTGACAAGGGTGCGTGCCCCCCGGTCATGGACAGCATCACTTTGACGCCGGTTCGCTCTTCGTGCGCTCGCACGGCAAGCTCAAGGATTTCCGTCAACTCGGCATTCTCGACATGCGGCAGCATGAGGCCCTTGCTGACATTTCTGATTTCTCGCATCGCATCGTCCAAATTCGCTTTGACCACCTGCAATTCCCGTGCGCGCGCCGCGGCCGGCGTGGCAGGATCGGCTAGCACGGGGCTGTCGATCCCTAGCGCAGCGAGGGCAACCAGTTGCGCCGGCCCGTCGTGCAGGTCCGCGCCGATCCGCCTGAGGTAACGTTCGTTAAGTGCCGTGGCGCGCTGCGAAGCACGCTGCACCCGCAATCTCAACATTCTGTTTTGAGCAACCAGATCGGAAAGTTCGGCAATGCGCCGCTTCAAGGAGTGGCTCTGGGAACGAATCGTGCGGCTGCCACGAAAAACGATCGCCGAAAGCCCAAGGAAAAAAAGTGTGGTAACGGCAGCGACATCGAACCAGGTCCGAACGAGTGCCTGCCGGAGGTCCTTTTCAAAATCGGTGGCGATCTCGTCGAATTCCAAAACAGCTACGACTTCGCCCGACCACGGCTGAAGCATCGGATTATAGATTTCAAGAAGATGCAAGCCGCTGTCCCTCTCAGCCTGATTATCATAGTGCCTGTCCAATTCAGCAACTATGTCGCCTGCGAATGCGGCCCGGAGATTGTCGCTGAGTGGAAGGCGCTTCCCGACCAAATTTTTATTGGTTGAATAGAGGATGGTGCCGTCGCGGCGCCAGAGCTTGAAGGATTCGAGCCTTGTGCCGAGTGCGCCTTGCCCCAGCGTCTCATCCAGCGCGTGGGCAACGCTCTCCTCCAGCACCTCGCTCCTGCGCATGTCGGGGAGCAGCGGCGCGATAACGCTGTCGACGTAAAGAGCAGTCGCAGAAGCCGAGTTCCGGGTGACCGCTGCTTCTATCTGGCTTGTCACTGAAATTCCCACCACGATCATCGCCGACAGCGAGAACAGCCCGCCGGCGAGCAGAAACTGGGTGGCCAGCGACAGTGCATTCCATCGATCGATCAGTCTTGTCGCTCTGTATCGCGCCATGTCCCCAACGGCCCGGTCGGCGGCGCGTCGCGCCAGCGGCACGATTCGAGAGAACCGGCCAATCTGTTGTCGAACGACGCTTAGCGACGCCATCTTTGATCTGCAACCGATCAATCGCAAGGGAACTTAGGGCTTACAGACGGGACGGAAACCGCAGCCAGCGGTTTTTTTTGCGTAAGCGCAACGGTCTCGTCGAGCGAGGCGGCAAGTCGTGACGCGGCAACGCCAACGCTTTCGATCTCCCCCAGGCACAAGATGCGGCGTATTTTCACTTCCGGTCGCGCAATTCTCTCACCGCTTGAGTAAGGGTCATTCGATCGTTACCGTTCTTTTTGATCAGCTTACTGACCTGGCTGGGCGAAACGCCATTTTCTCGCGCGAAATGTTCCACCTCGTAATACTCGTCGACTGAAAGGCGGTCGTGGTCGAGGAAGTCTCGATTGCACTTGTTGTCGGCCATTTCCTTTCTCCTGGCGAAGCCTAACACGGGGCTGAATGTCGGTTGGAAACAGGCTGGAGGATGGTGGACACTCTCTCCATGAGCTCCTCCTGTGAACTTGCGGCGAACGAGTGCGAGCGGTAGCGGTTCCGGGCGGCTCGATAGCCGGACCCATTGCGCGCGGCAGGTCAGACTTAAGTCCAACGGCAAGGCTTCTCGGATCGGACCGAAGCCCAGCCAGGAACGTTTGCAGCGGTCTCATGTTTGAGCAAGTCTAGCGCGAAGATGGATGAGGGGAGGAGACGCCCGCCGCTTCGAATGAGCGGCGGGCGACTATCCTATGGGCTGTGTCAAATGCGAACAATCAGCAGACTTTTCGATTCCCGCGACCAGGCAGCGCGTGCAGTTGCCGCGCTTCAGGCGGCAGGAATTTCTCACGAACAGATCAGCGTCATCGGACCATACGACGACGAAATCAGCGCTGTCCTGCGCGGTCCGGGCGGTGTCGCATTTGGCGCGGTCGCTGGTCTGTTAATCGGCCTGGGTGCTTTTGGAGCCACCGGCATTGATCCTGTCGGAGCCGTGGCTGGCATGGTCCTCGTCGGTGGGGCCTGCGGCGGCTTTGCTGGTGGGCTTCTCCAGGCATCTGCCGATGTTGCCAAAAAGCCGGCTGAGCCGAACGTTGAACAAGGCGTCATCTTTGTGATGGCGCAGGTCGATGAAAACCAGGCCGATACCGCGCAGGCAGCGCTAGAAAATCCCGTTCGGGTAACGCAACTCGTGGCCACAGTCGGGTGAGGGGCGTTGGTGTCGCGCATGATTATTTCCCGGCCTATCGCCCACGAAGCGCGTCAGATCGGAATTTCTCGCTGAGCCGACAGTTTTCCCTCTGACGGTTCAGGAGGCGGGAAACGTCTGCTCGACCAGATTGACGTAGTAGCGCAGCACGGTCGGCACGATTTCGTCATTGAAGACGTAGCGGTCGCCGTGCAGGCCCTCGCCGGGCCCGACATCGCCGACTCCGACCCACGCGTAGCAGCCGCCTGCCTCACGGATCATGAAGGCGAAATCTTCGCAGCCGAGGCTCGGGCTGAACTCGGTCGAAACGTTCTCGCTGCCGACGGTGGCGGCGGCTGCCGCGATGGCGCGCGCGGTCGCGTCGGCCGTGTTGATGAGCGGCGGATAGCCCTTGTGGTAGTCGAGCGTGGCTTTGAGCGCATGAGCTGCGGCAATGCCCCCAGCGATCTCGCCGATCAGCTTCTCGCAATGATCGGAATGACCGGGCTCGAAAAACCGGCAGGTGCCTTGCAGCCAGACCTTCCCAGGCACGATGTTGCCGACATTGCCGCCATGGATTTGGGTGAGGCTGACGACCAGCGCGCTTTGCGGATCAACCGAGCGGCTGACAATGCGCTGGACGGCCTGGACAAAGGCGCCCGCGGCCAGGATCGGGTCGTCGCCGAGCTGCGGCATGGCGGCATGTGCGCCAAGACCCTCGAAGGTCATCTCGAAATTGTCGACGGCGGCCATCTGCGCTCCAACGCGAGCGGCGATGGTCCCCAGTCTGACGCCCGGCCAGTTGTGGACGGCATACATCGCCTCGACTGGGAAACGCCTAAACAGGCCGTCTTCGATCATGCGCAAGCTGCCGCCTTCATTTTCTTCGGCTGGCTGGAAGATGAAGTAGACGATGCCGTCGAAGGCGCGGGATTGGCTGAGCAGCCTGGCGGCGCCGAGCAACATGGCTGTGTGGCCGTCATGGCCGCAGGCGTGCATCACGCCCTCATTCCTGGAGGCATAGGGCAAGCCGGTCCTCTCGACGACCGGAAGCGCGTCCAGCTCGGCGCGGAGACCGATGGCGCGCGTGCCCGCGCCGTTGCGCAGCACGCCGACAACCCCGGTTCCGCCGATCCCCTCATGCACCTCATCGAAGCCGAAGGCGCGCAGTTTCTCGGCAATGAAACGTGCCGTTTCGTTCTCATCGAATCCGAGTTCGGGATTGGAATGGATATGGTGGCGCCAAGCTATGACCTCTGGTGTCAGAGCGGCGATGGGGTCATTATGCAGCATGATGCTCCTTCCACGCCGGCAAAGGCGGTCATGGTTTGATCCGGGATCACGATTAGAAGGTCGCGCAAGAGGCGTCTTGAACCAGATTGACCGCAGCGGGGACGAAATACGTGGACGCGACAGAGATCAGGAAATACTGGCGCCATCCCTGCTTCCCGGACCTTGGCCTGTTCAACGCGCGCTTCACGCAGCACCGTTATGAGCTGCACACGCACCCAACCTATGTGATCGCACTGATTACTTCTGGCTGCGAACGTATTCGCATCAGGCGCCACAGCGTTCTCGCTCCGGCAGGCGCAATTGCCGTCGTCAATCCCGAGGAGTGGCATGATGGCGAACAAGGTGCCGATGAAGGCTGGGCCTACCGGACGTTTTATCCCTCGGTGCCGCTGCTGACGGCCGTCGCCCGCGAGTTGGGCGGGGCTGACGCTCCGGTTTTTTCACGCGCGATCATCGAAGACAGCAATCTCGCCGCAGCGTTGGCGGCGGCGCATGAGGGCTCGACGTCCCAGGACTCAACGCAGGCTGAGGCGTCGCTGCTCGTCGCCTTGAGGCATCTCATCGTTCGGCATGGCGATTGGGGCGGGCGAACCGAAGAGGTCGAATGTTCGGGATCGCGACAAAGGTTCTCGATCTACGAGGACGTTATTGAACGCGAACTTGGCTCGCAGCTCGACCTACAGCGGCTTGCCGACGCCGCGTGTGTCACCCGGTTCCAGGTCATCCGGGATTTCAAGAAGGCAATTGGCCTGACGCCCGCGGCCTATATCCGCGACCGGAGATTGCGTCGCGCCAGCACCTTGATAGAACAGGGGCTCGGCCTCGCCGATGCCGCCATCGCGGCAGGTTTCGCCGACCAGAGCCACCTTTCACGCACGTTCCGGGCGACGCGCGGCATGACGCCTGGCATGTTCAGGAGAGGCGGCTGGGTGCTCCCGAAAGGAGACGCTTGCGCGCGGAAATTTGCTGCGCGATGGTGAAGTTGGGCTTGGGGGGAATCATGCGAAAAATTCTGATATCGACGACGCTGCTGCTAACGGCAGCCCTGTCCGCAACCGCCGCGCACGCGCTGGACGCCAGCGGCACCCCGGTCGTCGTGACCCCGCTTGCCTCGCGCACCGAGACGGCGTCCGGCCAGCCGATCACGCTGCCTCAGAAAAACGTGCAGGTCCTGGTTTCGTCCTATGAGATCGCGCCGGGCGCGACGTTACCGGTCCACAAGCACCCGTTTCCCCGCTATGCCTATGTTGAGGGTGGAACGCTTCAGGTCACCAATGTCGAGACCGGCAAGAGCACCACGTACAAGTCAGGCGATTTCATCATCGAAATGATCGGGCAGTGGCATCAGGCCACCAATGTCGGCGCCGATCCAGTCAAGCTGCTGGTCATCGACCAGGTCGAAGAAGGCACCAAGAACACGGTGTTGCGCCAGTAGCTGGCAACAGTGGCTACCAGCCGGCTGCTCACTTCGCCGCCGCGTTCACCCGATCAGCGGCGGCCGCCAGCACGGCGCGGTCGCCCTCCTCGTACAGGCGGCGGATAGCGATGGCGCTGACGCGCCAGCCTTCGGGCGTCCGCACCAGCCGGTGTAGATAGCTGGCGCCAACTGTCCAGAACCGGGTGTCGAACCAGTGGGTGGCGCGGACGTGGCTGCGCGCAACCGCATCGTTGCCAGCGCCTTCGACAACGATGTTGGTGATGAGGTGCTGGGTGGCGTCGAAGCCCGGCAGAAGGCCTTGCCACTGAGCAATCAGCGCGTCGCGGTCGCTGGTCGCAACCTCGCCACCGAAAAGGCTGGTATAATCGGTCGTGACGCGGGCCGCGAAATAGGATCTGACCCGGTTCCATTCGCGCAAATCGGCATAGAGGCCGATCCCCGCCACTGCCTCGGCGATGGCGGTCTTGTCTTCGATTGTCAGCGCAGCCGTGGACTGCTTGCTCAAGGCCGGCAAGGAGGTAGCTGCAAGCGTCGCGGCGAAGACTGCCGAGGCCACGACCTGCCGGCGGGTAACGGGGCTCATTGTCCCGCCTCCCCTGCATCGCCTAGTGTGGCGCTGAAGTGCGCGGCAACGGCGTCGCTCGCGGCCTTCACCGGCGCAGCGCGGTCGTAGAAATCGAACTGGGTGACGTTGTCGAGCCACAGCTCCTGCTTCTGCCCGGTCAGCCGCGCGTAAAATTTGTGCGCACCCTGTGGGATGGCAGCCGCCTCGCTGTGCACCATCAGAAAGGGCTGATGCAGGTGCCGAGCAGCCTGGAT
>NZ_RZSW01000013.1:0-34159 GCF_003997375.1 Mesorhizobium sp. M5C.F.Ca.IN.020.29.1.1
GTGCCGCACCTCGATGCGCGGCATCTTTGCCGTTGGCGACGTCACCGGCGAGCCGATGCTGGCGCACCGGGCGATGGCGCAAGGCGAAATGGTCGCCGAGATCGTCGCCGGCCACAAGCGCGGCTGGGACAAACGCTGCATTCCCGCTATCTGCTTCACCGATCCGGAGCTGGTCACCGCAGGCCTGTCGCCGGAGGAGGCAAAGGGGCTCGACGGCGACATCAAGGTCGGATTGTTCCCCTTCGCCGCCAATGGCCGGGCGATGACGAAGATGGGTGAGGAGGGGTTTGTCCGGATCGTTGCCCGCGCGGACAACCATCTGGTGCTCGGCATCCAGGCGGTCGGTCACGGCGTGTCGGAACTGTCGACGGCTTTCGGCCTGGCACTGGAAATGGGCGCGCGGCTGGAGGATATAGCCGGCACCATCCATGCCCACCCGACACAAGGTGAGGGTTTTCAGGAAGCGGCGCTGAAGGCGCTCGGGCATGCGCTGCATGTTTAGGGCCCGCCGGCCTCGCGCGCTCTCCCTTCTCCCACAAGGGGAGAAGGAAAGAAGCTCCTCAACCAGCCAACCGGCTCACCATCTCATGCTGCGCATAGGCGTGGCCGAAGCGGTTGGCTAGGAAGGCGTCGAGCGCGATGTCTTCCTGCTTGATGAAGCCCTTCGCCGGCAAGGTGCCGTCGGCCAGCATGTCAAGGACCGCGCAAATGGCTGACGCGGTGGTGATCTGGATGGCGCTGCGCACCATGTCGCCGACGCGCTTGGCGTAGATCTTGTTGGCGTAGGTTTCCTGCAGCAGGCGGCCGTTCTTGCGGCCGCTGACGGTGACGAAGACGATGACCACGTCCTGCAGCGTCGCCGGCAGGGCGCTCTCGAAAATGTCCTTCAGCACGTCGCGGCGGTGGCGCAGGCCGAGATCGTTGAGCAACGCCTTCATGATCGCGGCGTGGCCGGGGTAGCGGATGGTGCGATAGTTCAGCGTGCGCACCTTGCCCTTCAGCGTTTCGGCCAGCGTGCCGAGCCCGCCGGATGTGTTGAACGCCTCGTAGGTGACACCGTCGAGCGAGAATTCCTCGCGCTCCTCCAACGGCGGCACCTCGATCAGCTCGCCTTCGACGATCGCCTCGCAAGGCTCGCAATATTCATTGATAACGCCGTCCGTGCTCCAGGTCAGATTGTAGTTCAGTGCATTCGACGGGTACTGCGGCAGCGCCCCGACCCGCATGCGCACGCTTTCCAGGGTGTCGAAGCGGCTGGCGAGATCGTTGGCGACGATCGAGATGAAGCCCGGCGCCAGCCCGCATTGTGGGATGAAGGCGCTGTTGGCGGAGCGCGCCAATTGCTTGACGCGCCTGGTGCTGACGACGTCCTCGGTCAGGTCGAGATAATGCACGCCGGCGCTGACCGCCGCTTCGGCGATGCGCGTGGTCAGGTGGAAGGGGGCGGCGCTGAGCACGGCGAATTTGCCGGCCAAAGCGGCTTCGAGCGTGCCTGATGCTTCGATGTCGAGTTCCAGCGTCTTGACCGTTTCAGGCAGTTCGGCCGCGCCGAGCTGTGCCGCCGAGCGGTCGACGAGGGTGACGCGGTAGTCGCCTGTGGAAGCCAGCATCTCGGCGATGGTCGAGCCGATCTTGCCGGCGCCGACAACTATGATTTTCTTCATAACCAGTTCCCTCGCCCTACCTTTGCTCAAGACGAGAGAATCGCAGCTTGCCTGTCGAAAGGAAGCGTGGAATTGTGCGAAACGAAGCGTCTTATTGATCAAAATGCCGATGAGGTTCGTCGAAAGTGCTTAGCAACGCCGAACAGGCCCTGCTTTCCCTGCTGCGGGCGAATGCGCGCGCCTCGACGGCCGAACTGGCGCGGCGGCTCGGCGTGTCGCGGACGACCGTGCAGAGCCGGATCGAGCGACTGGAACAGCGCGGCATCATCACCGGCTATGGCGTCAGGCTTTCGCCCGACTACGAACAGGGGCTGGTGCGGGCGCATGTCCTGCTCACCGTCACGCCCAAGCTTGCCGACAAGGTGGTGCGCAGCCTGCAGGCGCTGCCGCCGGTGCGGACGCTGCATTCGGTGAGCGGCAATTTCGACATGATCGTCATCGTCGATGCGCCGTCGATTAGGGATCTCGACACGCTTCTCGACGAGATCGGCTCGATGGACGGGGTCGAGCGGACATCGTCCTCGATCATCCTGTCGACGCGGATCGATCGCTGACAGGCCTTCAGCCGACATGCCGTCGCACAACAATGTTCGAGAGAGCGGGTGTCCGCTCCTTTGATCACTGGTGCCGCGCGGCGCGGCGGACACTCTGCACCAGGATGGCGAGGCTGCCGATTAGCAGCAGGATGCCGCCAAAGGACGGCGGCAGCGCCAGAAACTTCACCGCCGCCGTGATCGCCGCGATCAGCAGCAGGCGAGCAGCGCCAGATTGCCGTCGTCTGGGGCGGCATCCGACCCCGATTCTCACAAATTTGTATGCCATTTGAGCTTGTCGGCGCTGCCTCTGCCTTGGCGACCGAACCGTTGAACGTCTCTTGGCGCTCAACCGCCGATCAGATCCAGAAACGGCAGATTGCTGGCCATCAGGCCAGCGTCGACATTCAAGGTGGTGCCGGTAATGCCGCTGGCAAAGGGCGACGCCAGGAATGCCGCGGCGCGGGCAACCTCGACGGGCTCGACCAGCCTGCCGAGCGGATAGAGCTTGCCGACGGCGGCGAGGATCTCCGGCTTGTGGGCGAGGCGATGCTCCCAGGCTCCGGTGCGGATCGAGCCGGGAATGACGGCGTTCGCCCTGATGCCGTTGCGGCCTTCCTCCGTGGCGATGGCGCGCATCCAGGCGTTGAGTGCTGCCTTGGCGGCGGCATAGGCGGGGTTGCCGAAATGGGCTTGTGCGTTGACCGAGGAGATGAACACGAAGGCCGCGCCCTGCGGCTGGTTGCGCATGACGGGAAGCAATGCCTGCGACAGCACGGCGGCGCTGCGGAAATTCAGATTCATTTCGCGGTCGAGGGCGGTCGTCGAGACATCGGCGAGCGTTTCCGCCCGCGTCCAGCCGGCGTTGGAGATGACCGCCGCCGGTGCCGCGCTTTCGCCGATGCGCTTGGCAAATGCCGTCACGGCTTCGTCATCGAGCAGGTCGAAATGATGCACTTCCTCTATTCCGGCACCGGTCAGGTCGGTTCCCTCACGGTCGCACGCAATAAGCCTTGCCCCGCATGCGGACAGGACGGCGACCAGCGCGCTGCCGACGCCGCCAGCCGCACCTGTCACAACCACGCTGCGGCCACTGAAATCGATCATGCGGCTCCTCGCTTTTCCCTGGCCGATCCTCGCCTGCCGGATGACTTGACGCAACCACCTGCCACGCAGGATGCTGGTGCTCTTGTAATAAAGCAACATGAATTCCAAAAAATGTTGCTTTCCAACACGGCCTGTATGAGAATCGCCGCGGTCGGCGTAGACCTTGCGGCAGGAAACCGGAAACCGGCGCAGCGAAAGAGCCGAACCGCGCGGACTCTCCGGCGATTGCCGCCAATGTTTTGAACAGGAGACTTTCCTTGCCCAAGCAGTGTTTTGGAACATCCCACGTGCCGCTGTCGCCGGCGGTCCGGGCCGGCGACATGGTCTATGTCTCCGGCCAGGTGCCGGTCGGCAGCGACGGCACCGTGGTTGTGGGCGGCATCGCCGAGCAGACCGAGCAGGTGCTTTCGAACGTCCAGGCGGCGCTGGCGCTGGCCGGCTGCAGCATGGACGACGTGGTCAAGACGACAGTCTGGCTCGAGGACGCGCGCGACTTCAGCGCTTTCAATGCCGTCTATGCCAGGCATTTCCCAAAGGATCCGCCGGCCCGCACCACGGTCGAGTCACGGCTGATGATCGACATCAAGATCGAGGTCGAGGCTGTCGCCTACAGACCGATTTGACGAAAAACGGGAACGGAGCCGGACGCCGATGCAATTTGATCTTCTCCTGAAGGGCGGCCGCCTTATCGATCCGGCGTCCGGCCTCGACGCGCAACGCGATCTGGCCATCGCCGGTGGCCGCATCGCCGCGATCGATTCCGACATCCCGTTCGAGCGTGCCGCACGCGTCATCGACGCCACCGGTTCCATCGTCGCGCCCGGCCTCATCGACCTGCACAGCCACGTCTATTGGGGCGGCACTTCGCTTGGCGTCGATGCCGACCGCCTCGCCGCAAAAAGCGGCACCACCACCTTCATCGATGCCGGAAGTGCTGGCGCCGGCAACTTTCTCGGCTTTCGCCGCCATGTCATCGAGCGCTCGAAGGTCCGCATCCTGGCCTATGTCAACATTTCCTTTGCCGGCATTTTCGGCTTCTCGCAGACCGTTTCGGTCGGCGAGTGCAGCGATCTCCGACTCTGCGAACCGCGCGAGACGGTGGCGGCGGTGCGCGAGCACGCAGACGTGATCGTCGGCGTAAAAGTCCGCTCGGGTCGCCATGCCGGCGGCAGCAGCGGCATCGCGCCGGTCGATCTGGCGCTCGAGGCCGCCGACCAGGCCGGCCTGCCGCTGATGGCGCATATCGACGAGCCGCCGCCGGGCCGCTCGGAAGTGCTGCCGCGGCTGCGCAAGGGCGACATCCTCACCCACTGCTTCCGGCCGTTTCCCAACGCGCCGATCTTCGCCTCCGGCGCGGTGCGGCCCGACATGCGGCTGGCGCGCGAGCGCGGCGTCATCTTCGATATCGGCCACGGCATGGGCTCATTCGACTTCGAGGTCGCCAAGGCGATGCTCGGTGAGGGGCTGGCGCCTGATGTGATCAGCAGCGACGTGCATCTCTACTGCGTCGACGGTCCCGCCTTCGACATTCTGGTCTGCATGTCAAAACTGCTGGCGCTCGGCATGCCGCTCGTCGAGGTGCTGCGCGCCGCAACGCAGCGGCCGGCCGAGGCGATCGCAAGGCCCGAGCTTGGCACGCTGGCGGTCGGTGCCATCGGCGACGTCGCAGTGCTGCGGCTGCGTCCGGGCCGCTTCACCTTTGTCGACGCCGTCGGCGCGTCGCTGATCGCCGAGCAGAGGCTGGTCTCGGATGGTATCGTGGTCGGCGGCACCTGGTGGCCGAACGAGGCCGTGGACGATCTGAGCGATATCGAGCGCTTCGAAGCCCATGCCCACGACACGCATGTCGATGTCGTGGCCAGGCATTTCGGGCATGGGCACGGGTGAGGCTGTGCGCTCTCCCCTTCTCCCCCTTGTGGGAGAAGGTGTCGCCGAAGGCGACGGATGAGGGATGTTCCAGAGAGCACCAGCGCCTCATTCCGTCCAGCACCCCTCAACCGTCTTGGTGCTGCGCGCCAATCCACCTTCTCCCACAAGGGGAGAAGGGAAGGCCTGGAGCTACCGCCCCGACGCCCCATAAACCGGCGTCGGAACTCCTTCCATCCGCGCCTTGATCTGCAGCGCGACGAACTTCGAATAGAAGCGCGATAGCGCCAAATTGCCGCCGTGGAACCATAGCGCTTCCTGCGCCGTCGGCTTCCACATGTTGCGCAATTCGCCTTGCCATGGTCCGGGGTCGCCTTTCACGCCCGAGCCAATCCCCCAGCACGGCCCGACCTTGTCGGCGACCTGGCGCGAGACGATCGCCGCCACGGTCTCGTTCATCGATTGATAGCCGGTGCAGGAGATGACCGCATCGGCCGCCAGTTCGGTGCCGTCGTCGAACAGGATGCCTGTCGGCGTCAGCGACTTGATCTCGACGCCGCTGCGGATGCCGATCTCGCCGTCGATGATCAGATCGGAAGCGCCGACGTCGATGTAATACCCCGAGCCGGTGCGGTAGGCCTTCATCAGCAGCCCGGTCTCGTCGTCGCCGAAATCGATGGCGAAGCCGGCGTTGCGTAAGCGGTCGTAGAAGGCCGCGTCGCGCGCCTTGATGATGTCGTAGAGCGCCCGCTGGTTTTGCGGCAGCAGCGCGAACGGCGTCGAGGCGACGATCATGTCCGCTTTTTCGGTGGTGATGCCGCGCGCTAGCGCTTTTTCCGAAAAGATCTCGAACCCGACCTCCATCAGCGTGTCTGATTTGACCACCGTCGTCGGCGAGCGCTGGATCATGGTGACCTCAGCACCGCTTTCCCAGAGGTCGACCGCGACATCGTGCCCCGAACTCGCCGCGCCGAGGACCGCGACGCGTCTGCCCCGGAAATTCTCGCCGCTGGAATACTGGCTGGAGTGCAGGACCTCGCCCTGGAAAACATCGGCGCCGGGGAGGTCGATCTGCCTCGGTGGGCCATAGGCGCCGGTTGCGAAGACAATGTGCTTCGGCTTCAGCGTGATGCGCTCGCCGGCGCGATCGACCTCGACCGTCCAGACCTTTTCGGCCTCGTCATAGCTGGCGCTGACGCATTTCGTAGAGGTCCAGTAATTGAGCTCCATGACGCGCGTGTACATTTCCAGCCAGTCGCCCATCTTGTCCTTGGGCGTGAACACCGGCCAGTTTTCCGGAAACGGGATGTAGGGCAGATGGTCGTACCAGACCGGGTCGTGCAGCACGAGCGAGCGATAGCGGTTGCGCCAGGAATCGCCGGCCCGCGCATTCTTCTCGATGATGACGGCCGGCACGCCGAGCTGCCTGAGCCGTGCCCCCAGCATGATGCCGCCCTGGCCGCCGCCGATGACCAGACAGTAGGGCTGCTCAATGGCGCCGAGATCACGCGCCTCGCGCGCTCTCGCCTCTGCCCAAGTCTCGCGGTCCGGGTCGGCCTTGTGGCGTACACCCAAAGGCCGCGCCGGCCCTTTGCGCTCCTCAAAGCCCTTGAGGTCGCTCATCGCCGTGAACAGCGTTCGGCATCGGCCGTCCTGCAGGCGCATGATGCCTTGGCCCCACGCCGATGATGTCTCGAAGGTGAACCAGGCCTCGACGATGCCTTCGTCGGAGCTCGCCGCGCCACTAAGCTGCCAGGCTGTCGGCTTTGTCCTCGACAGCGTGGCTTCCAGCATGTCGCGGACCGCCGCACGGCCTTCCATCGTCTTAATGTTCCAGGTGAAGGTCAGCAGATCGCGCCAGTAGCAGTCCTCGACGAACAGATTGACCGCGGCCTCGGCATCGCCCGCGTCGAGCGACCGGGCGAGGGAGGAAAACCAGGTGGCCGCCTGTTTCGATGGTGCCATGTCGAGCATTTGTGGTCCTTCTACCTTTCCAAGTCGGCGCCGCCGCGCCTTTCCTTCTTCCACAACAAGGGGAAAAGGAGAAGCCGCGCCCCTCAATCCCCCAGCGGTTCCATCTCCTTGCCCGTCCTGTGGATCTGGGCGTTGTATTTGATGCGGCGGACCGTTTCGCGGGCCGAGCCGTCGAGCTTGTAGGCGGCCGCCACGGCCATCAGGTCGATCGCGGCGAGGAAAGCAAAACGCGAGGCGGTCGGCTTCAGCGTGTCGGGATATTCGGGAACCGCTACCGTCAGCCTGACGTCGCAGGCGCGGACAAGGTCGGTGTCGGGCGCGGTCACGCCGATCGCGTTGGCGCGGTAATGCTTGGCGAGCTCGACGGCCTCGATCACTTCGCGCGTGCGTCCCGTAGCCGAGATGGCGATCACCAGATCGCTGGGCTTCAAGGTCGAGGCGGTCATCCGCATCAGATACGGATCGCATTGGGCGCTGACGGTGATGCCGTAGCGGAACAGCCGGTACTGGGTCTCCTGCGCCAGCGCCGACGAGCTGCCGCCAAGGCCGAACACCGTGACCTGGCGCGCCTTGGCGATGAACTCGGCGGCCTTCACCAGCTGCGCCGGATCAAGCTGCCGTTCGGCCTCCTGCAGCGCCCGGCGGGCCTCGCCGAACACGGCATTCCAGAACGGCATTCCATTGTCGCTGCTGGTGGGCGGCGGCTTGCTCAGATAAAGCGCGCCGACGACGAGGCTCTGCGCCAGCTTCAGCTTGAAGTCGCGCACGCCCTCGCAGCCGATGGCGCGGCAGAACCGGGTCACCGTGGGTTCGCTGACCTGGGCGCGCTGGGCGAGGACGGCATTGGAGGCGTCGACCGCGAACCTGACGTCGTCGAGCACGACATCGGCGACGCGCCGCTCAGCCGGGCGCAATTCACCGTAAGAGTCCTTCACCAGCGAAATGATGTCGGGGATGCGCCTGACATGATCGCGCCCATCTGGATCGCGCCCATCCGGGTCGCCGTCCGAGGTCGGCCGCCCCTGGCCGTCAGCTTCGGTCATGAGTCATCCCTGCCGTTCGTGGAACTCGACCTCTACCATGTTTGCGCACCGCTTGCCTGCTTCGCCTCACGCGGTCGCTGTCCGAAGTATGTAGGAAAGCTACAAGCTTTTCAAGAAATAGAAAAGGCAATCTAAACAACAATGTAACCGTGGTACAAACGATCTCTCTGACTAGAGCAGCGGTCGCCGCTTGACAGTAAAGTAGGATAGTTACAGACTGATTTTTACGGACGGATGACCCAATGGATCATCGCGCAACCTGCGAGGGGCGCATGAACGCGGGCAGTGCAAAAACCCCGAAGCTTGGCGTGCAGGCCGCGACCAAGATCTATCATATGGCTTCCGGCGACCTCCTGGCGCTGGATCGCTGCAGCCTCGACGTTCACGCCAATGAGATCGTCTCGATCGTCGGCCCCTCCGGCTGCGGCAAGACCACGCTTTTGTGGTCGATGTCCGGCCTGCATCGCCTGTCCAGCGGGACAATCCGACTCGACGGCAGAGAGATCACCGGGCCGCATCCGGATATCGGCATCGTCTTCCAGGAGGCAAACCTGCTGCCCTGGCGTAATCTTGACGCCAACATCCATTTTCCCTTCGAGATCAAGGGCGAGAAGCCGGATCGCGCCTGGATCGCCCACCTCGTCAATCGTGTTGGGCTCGACGGCTTCGGCGGCAAGTTTCCGCGCGAGCTTTCGGGCGGCATGCAGCAGCGAGCGGCAATCGTGCGGGCGCTGGCGCTGAAGCCCTCGGTGCTTTTGATGGACGAGCCGTTCGGTGCACTCGACAGTTTCACCCGCGAGGAGATGAACCGTCTCGTCGAGGAGATCTGGCTCGACACCAAAACCACCATCGTCTTCATCACCCACAGCATCGAGGAGGCGATCTTCCTGTCCGACAGAGTGGTGGTGCTGAGCGCGCGGCCGGGGCGCGTTGCCCAGGAATATCGCGTGCCGTTTGCGCGCCCGCGCTCGCTGGAGATCATGGCGACGAAAGAAGTCTTCGACCTCACCAACACGATCAAGATGGACATTGTCGGCGAACGCGTACGACCGAAGGCGCGGGAGCGCGGCACCGCCGAAATTGTGAGGATCAGACCGTGAGCGAAGGCGACGCTATCCCGGAATTCTCCAAAACCAAGGCCGGCGAAGGTCACGACGTCAGCCTGACCAATCTTTCGGCGTTTGCCAGCGGGCCCGGCATCAGGTCGGGCGCCGAGGTCGCGGCCATCATCGCTGTCGCGGTGGTCATCATCGGCGGCATCGAGCTGGCGCTGCGGCTGTTCAATGTGCCGCACTACATCATGCCGGGGCCAAGCGCGATCGCCTACGCGCTGTACGACGAGTTCCCGCTGATCGCGCCGCATCTCGGCTACACGCTGGTCGAGCTGGTCTCCGGCTTCTCGATCGGCGCCATTATCGGCCTGGTGATGGCCGCGGTGATCACGCAATTCCCGTTCGCCGAAAAGATCGTCGCGCCCTACATCCTGATCCTGGTCACCACGCCGATGCTGGCGCTGGTGCCGCTTCTTATCCTGCGCTTCGGCTTCGGTTACACGCCGCGCATCATCGCGGTCGCGCTTGCCGCCGGGCCGATGGTGATGATCAATGCGGCGACGGGCTTTCGCCGCGTCGACAGCGCCAAGATCGCGCTGGCGCGTTCCTATGGCGCCAGCACCTTGCAGATATTCTGGAAGATCCGCGCGCCGATGGCGCTGCCGATGATCCTTGTTGGCCTGATGATCGGCGCGATCTTCGGGCTGCTGACCGCGGTGGGCGCCGAGATGGTCGGCGGCGGCTTCGGCCTCGGCAACCGGCTGACCACCTATTCGTCGATGATCCAGATGCCGCAATTCTTCGCGGTGGTTCTGATCCTCTCGACCCTCGGCATCCTGATCTACGTGCTGTTCTTCCTGATCGGCAAGAAGTGGGCGAGCTGGGAGGCGTAGTGCATGTCGCCCAAAAGTGCGCAGCGGTTTTGGGTTACGACGTAAAACGAGGACTTAGCGCGCGGGGTAATGATGGCGCCTGGGAGGCGGGCGACAGGTAAGAAACTATCGGCCAGCAAAAGGGGAAATGCCATGACCAAGGAAAGTCACATCAGTTTCAAGGCGGGGATCAGCCGCCGCTATTTTCTGCAAGTCGCCGGAGCAGGCGTGGTGACCGCCACCGCGCTCGGCGCCTCGGCGTTCAGGGCACAGGCCGAGCCATACGGCAAGTTCACCTGGATTTCGCCGCGCGGCACGCTCGAAGTGCTCGACGACTATCCCTATTGGGCGGCCAAGAAGGCAGGCTATTTCGGCGACCTCGACACCGACATGCAGCCGGGCCCGTCGGACGGCACCGCGACGGTGAAGTTCGTCGATGTCGGCCAGGCTGACATGGGCTTTCCCTCGCCCGGCGTCTTCTCCTTCGCCATCCAGAACGGCATGAAGCTCAAATCCGTGTTTCACATGGGGGCGCGCGACACGTTCAGCTTCGCCTTCCGCAAGGGCGAGGGAACGAACGACCTGAAGACGCTCGAGGGCAAGACCATCCTGCTCGGCTCCGCCGCATGGCAGTCGATCACCGATCCGCTGCTGGCCTCGCAAGGCGTCGACATCAAGAAAGTCAAGTATGTCGAGGCCGGCTGGCCGACCTGGGGCACCGCACTGGCCGGCGGCCAAGGCGATGCGGCGCTGTCGTGGGAAGGGCTGCGGGCCGAATGGATCGCCAAGAACCTCGACTTCGAATACTGGCTCGGCGTGCAGAACTCGAAGCTGCCGGCGAACACTTTCGTCGTGCGGTCGGCCGATCTCGATGATCCCGACCGCAAGGCGTTCCTGGAGAAATACCTGCGCGGCTGGGCGATGGGCCTGGAATTCGGCTACCAGAATCCGCGCGCGGCCGTCGAAGCGGTGTTCGAGCAGTTCCCGACGCTGGCCAAGAATCTCGGGCCTGAGCTCGGCACCACCTCGATCCTGCAGCAGATCAACGTCTTCCGTGGCGACATGGATAAGCGCGAAGGCTGGGGTTCTCACGACATGGCGAGCTGGCAGGGCTTCTTCGACCAGATCCACAAGATCGGCCAGATCACCAGTCCGGTGAAGGCCGAGGACGTCTGCACCAACGAACTGATCGGCCCGGCCAATGATTTCGACAAGGCCAAGGTCAAGGCCGATGCCGACGGCGCCAAGCTGTCGGAGGGCTTTGCTGCGCTCGACGTCGAGAAGATCAAGGCGCATCTGTTCGACTCAGCGGTCAAGTAGGGCACTTGGTGACGATATGGGCGGCGATTGGGTCGCCGCCCCAACTAAATCAAAAAGGGAGGTGGCTTTGACCGACAAGGTGAAAGTGCTGGTGATTGGTCTCGGCAATATGGGCGCGTCACACGCCAGCGCCTATTACAGGCTCGACGGTTTTGAGATCGTCGGCATCATGAGCCGCACGATCAAGAGCAACCCGAAGATTCCGGCGGAATTAGCCGGCTATCCGCTCTACGAGGATTTCGACCAGGCGCTGAACGAGACCAGGCCGGATGCCGTTTCCATCAACAGCTGGCCCAACACGCATGCCGAATATGCGCTGAAGGCGATTGCCGCGGGCTGCCACGTGTTCATGGAAAAGCCGCTCGCCACCAATATCGAAGATGCCGAAAAGGTCGTCGCTGCGGCCCGCGCCAGGAACCGCAAACTGGTGCTCGGTTATATCCTGCGCGTCCACCCGTCATGGATCAAGTTCATCGAAGTCGGCAAGACGCTCGGCAAGCCGCTGGTCATGCGCCTCAACCTCAACCAGCAGAGCAGCGGCAGCGCCTGGCACTGGCACAAGAACCTGATCGATTCGCTGATCCCGATTGTCGATTGCGGCGTGCACTATGTCGATGTGATGTGCCAGCTGACCGGCGCCAAACCGGTCCGCGTTCACGGCATCGGCGCGAAATTGTGGGCCGATGCCGCCAAGCAGAATTATGGCCATCTGCACGTCACCTTCGATGACGGTTCGGTCGGCTGGTATGAGGCGGGCTGGGGCCCGATGATGAGCGAGACGGCCTATTTCGTGAAGGACGTGGTCGGCCCGAACGGCGCGGTCTCGATCGTCGCCGGCCAGACGGCAAGCAGCGCGGCTGAACTTGCCGAGGTGTCGAACTCGGCCGATATCGACCGGCACACCAAGACAGATGCGCTCAAGATCCACTATGCCGAGGTCGACGGCGACAAGAATTTCAAGAAGCCCGACGAGATCGTCAGCATGGAGGATGAGCCCGGCCACCAGGAGCTTTGCGACCGCGAGCAGGCATTCTTCCTGCGCGCCATCCGCGAGGATCTTGATCTGACCGAGCAAATGGATGCCGCGGTCAACAGCTTGCGCATCGTGCTTGCCGCCGAGCAGAGCATCGCGGAAGGGCGGACGGTCGAGTTGGGGTAAGGTGATCCGGCTGCGGGCTCGAAGAAGAGATGCCAGCAAGGCCAGTCGCCTCAGTCGAATGAGCGACCCCGTGTTGAGCGTTTAAGGGCCGATCCTGGCGCCGCCCCTCATCGCCCTGCCGGGCACTTCTCCCCGTATAGTGACGGGGAGAATTCCGCCAATCTCTGGCGTTGCAGAGAGGAAACGGCCACGGTTAGTGGCCAATTGAGCGCCCACGCAAAAACGCACCACCGGCCCGAAGCCGGTGGTGCTCTCTGGACAGTCTGTAGGGGCAGGACCGTTCCAGGGATCCCTTAGGATCGGACTCAAATGTCGGCTTTTCCTTGACCCATGGCATCGGCCGAACAGATGAAGGAGCCTGCCAACTGGCTAAGAATCTCGACAGTGCAATGCGCCGCCGAGCAGCGCCATGATTTGCAATATTATTCGGCTGCGTCAGGAATTTCGCCGGAGGTGTCGTCGGATGTCTCTGCCGGATCGGCCTTTCTTGCCAGGAACTTGTCCAAGGCTGCCTGCAAGGACAGGGTGGCCTGCGGTGAGGCCGGCGTCGTAGAAACGACAGCCATCGCATGGGCAATTCCCCGAGTGGACTTGTCCTTGGCCGCCGCAGACGTTGCGGCTCCGTGTCCCTGCGATCCAGCCGCAGCCGAATTTCCGCCATTGCCGTTGCTTGCGCCGTTACCCTTCCCGCCGCCATTGCCGCCGGGTCCGGCGAGGACTGGAGACGCGACAAGGGCGAGAGCGGCGACCGTTGCGAACAGACTGGTTCGAGTTTTCATAAATTCCTCCTTCGAGCCGCCCTCCCGCCAGGATGGTTCCGGACTATGAATATGAGGACTCTCTAATGTGGTGGTCCACTATTTAGCCAGTGTGGTTTAAATGCACCTTTCCGCAAGGGACCTTGGTCCAAGATTGAAAAGCAAAGGTCCTAAACTCTATCGGGGCCGTATTCCGCGCGGCGAACAAAGCGCCTGCATGCCACAACGCAGCCGGCAAGGACAAGCTCGCTCCGTCTTCTGGGTGATGCCGTGCTGCCGCCAAAACGAAAAAGCCGCGGCGAACCGCGGCTTTTCGATGCTTGATTCCCTGGAAGGAAACTGGAGCGGGTGAAGCGATTCGAATGCTCGACCCCAACCTTTGATGGAGTATGCTGGAGTCGGCTCGCCGAGCATTCAGTTCTTCCGCTCGCTCCAACCTTAAAGTCGAACGCTCCGCTCCCTGGTTTGTTGCCGGGCACACTACCCCTTCCGAGCTCCGGCGGCTGGTCGAGAAACTCGTAGACAAGCCAAAAGAGGCTCAGTAGTAGCGACCGCCGCTGCTATCGGCAGCACAAAGCGAGCAGCTGTGCTCTTTTAGGAAAAAGGGCTGCCGGTCCGCATGCTTGTGAGGAACGAACCGACATTGCACAATTGGATGCGCTGGCTTTAGCTCGCTGGCGCTTCCTTGTGACCCGATTCCAAGGTAGGAGCGAAGCCATTCCTCTCGAGCCGCCCTCCCGCCAGCATGGAATGTGAGGACTCTCCAATATGAAAGGTCCACTATCAGCCAGTTTGGTGCTGCCCAAAAAACCAAAAAGCCGCGGCGAACCGCGGCTTTTGGAAACTGGAGCGGATGAAGCGATTCGAACGCTCGCCCCAACCTTGGAAACGTCAATTTCTGCCAACGCCACTCTATCCGAATCTCCGCAACCAGAATCCGAGATGGTCAATACCAGTGAAATGATGCAGGTTCTTCTGGACCAGCTGGCAAGCAGGCCGCTAAGTAGACGCAGCTTCCTGGTTTCAGCTATGGACCCTCTTGGGTAATACAAATTGAAAAATTGCGCCCTCATGTTTCAAAACAGGTCGGTAGACTCGCGAGGATGGTTTCGTGCGGGTCACCGGCGGTCCTCAAACCGAGAATTCTAAAAGACTTTCAACAATGACCCAGCACGCACAAAATGCTCGAATTCTCATGTACAGCCACGACACGTTCGGGCTCGGCCACTTGCAGCGCTGCCGGACGATCGCGCATTCGCTGGTCGAGGATTTCCGCGGACTTCAGGTGCTTATCATTTCGGGTGCGACTATCGCTGGCGCCTTCGACTACCGCGCCCGTGTCGACTTCGTGAAGATCCCCAGCGTCATCAAGTTGCGCAACGGCGAATACACTTCGCTGGAAAAGGATATCGATCTGCATGAGACGCTAAGGATGCGCCAGTCGATCATCCGCCATACAGCCGAGACCTTCCGGCCGGATATCTTCATCGTCGACAAGGAACCGCTCGGCCTGCGCGGTGAGATCGAGGACACGCTGTCCTACCTCAAGACGCGGGGCACCACGCTCGTGCTTGGCCTGCGCGAGGTGATGGACGCGCCGCATCTGCTCGAAGCAGAGTGGGCACGCAGGGATGTGATGCGCAAGATAGGCCTGTTCTACGACAAGATCTGGGCCTATGGTCCGCCGGATTTCTACGATCCGTTGACCGGCCTGGAGGTGCCGCCGGCTATCAGGGCAAAGATGAAGTTCGTCGGTTTCCTGCAACGGAGCCTGCAGAAGAACGAGTTGCCCGGCCACCGGCCCGAGGGCGACTATATCCTCGTTACCACCGGTGGCGGCGGTGACGGCGCCGATCTGATCCACAGCGTCATCGATGCCTATCAGCAGGATCCGCAATTGCAGCATAGGGCGTTGATCGTGCTTGGGCCTTACATGCCGGCGCGCAAGCGCAACAAGCTGCTCAAGAAGGGGTCCAAGATCCCCTATATCAGGATCATCGAGTTCGACAACCGCATGGAAGAGCTCATTGCCGGCGCCAAGGGGGTAGTGGCGATGGGCGGTTACAACACCTATTGCGAGATACTGTCGTTCGACAAGCCGGCGCTGATCGTGCCGCGCGTCAAGCCCCGCGAGGAACAACTGATCCGAGCACGGCGCGCAGCCGAACTCGGCCTCATCGAAATGCTTTTGCCGGAAGAAGCCGAGGATTCCCAGCGGTTTGCCAATGCACTGGAGGTGCTGCCGGACCGGCCCGGCCCATCGCAGAGCCATCCGCATCTGACGCTGGAAGGGCTGCCTCACATTTCCGAAATCGTCGCGGAACTGCTCGACCGGCGGGGCGGCCATCACCTTTCGGTCATTGAAGGCATGAACTGAGTTGCAACATCGCAAGATCGTCGTGGTTCTGAAGGGATATCCGCGGCTGTCGGAAACGTTCATCGCGCAGGAACTGCTCGGTCTGGAGCGTGCGGGGTTCGACCTGATACTGGTCTCGCTCAGGCGGCCGACCGACGCAAAACGCCACCCCGTGCATGACGAGATCAAAGCGCCCGTCCATTATCTGCCGGAATATCTGCATGAAGAGCCGCTACGCGTGGTTCGCTCGCTGTTTGCTTATCTGCTGCGGCCGGGCTTCTGGCGCGCGCTCCGATCGCTTTGTACCGATATCCGCCGCGACTTTACCCGCAATCGCGCGCGCCGCTTCGGGCAAGCGCTCGTGCTGGCGGCCGAATGGCCGGAAGGCGCGGGCTGGCTGCATGCACATTTCGCGCACACACCGGCATCGGTGACGCGCTATGCCAGCCAGCTTCGTGGCCTGCCCTGGAGCTGCTCGGCCCACGCCAAGGACATCTGGACTTCGGCGGACTGGGATCTGGCTGGCAAGCTTTCCTCGGCGCGCTGGACGGTCACTTGCACAAAAGCCGGCTTCGACCGTCTGAAAAAACTCGCTAACGGCAACTCGTCTGTGCATCTGAGCTATCATGGGCTCGACCTTGATCGCTTCGGCGGTTTCGGCGAGGCGCGAAAACAGCATGACGGCTCGGCGCCGGATGAACCGGTTATCATTCTGAGCGTCGGGCGCGCCGTTGAAAAGAAAGGTTACGATACCTTGCTGAAGGCCCTTGCCCTCTTGCCTGGTGATTTGGCGTGGCGTTTCGAGCATATCGGCGGCGGCGAGGAACTGGAACGGTTCAAGGCGCTGGCGCAAAAGCTCGGCCTGGATGGTCGCGTCTCCTGGAAAGGCGCGCTTGCGCAGGAGGAGGTGCTTGAGCACTACCGCTGCGCCGACATCTTCGCCCTGGCCTGCAGGATCGCCGCAAATGGCGACCGGGACGGTCTGCCGAATGTTCTGGTGGAGGCGGCTAGCCAGCGACTTGCCTGCGTGTCGACCGATATTTCCGGCGTGCCGGAGCTTTTATCGCCGGATGAAACCGGGCTGCTGGTTCCGACGGAAGACCCAATTGCCTTGGCACGGGCGCTGGAGCGCCTGATCCGTGATCCCGTGCTGCGCGCCCGCCTCGGCGACGCCGCAGAGCGGCGCGTGCGAGGCAATTTCGATCATATGGCAAGCATTGGACAGCTCAAGGAACTGTTCGAGCGGGAGTGGCGGGCCGCCGAATGAAGCGGCTGCGCGCTTTCTTCTATGTCCAGCACCTGCTCGGTATCGGCCATCTCGCGCGCGCCAGCCGCATTGCGGCGGCTCTGGTCGATGACGGGTTTGACGTAACAGTCGTGACCGGCGGAGCGCCGATCGCGGGGTTTCCGGGACTGGGTGTAAAATCTGTAACCCTGCCACCTGTCACCTCCGGTGATGAACGATTTTCCGGACTTGTCGACCTGCAGGGCAATCCGATCGACGATGATTTCAAGAAATGGCGTTCAGAGATGCTGCTGCAGGCATTCCGGGATTGCAGGCCTGATATCGTCATCGTCGAGGCGTTTCCATTTGGACGCCGGCAGATGCGTTTCGAACTCCTGCCGCTGATCGAGGCCATCGACGCGGCGTCGCCCAGACCGCTGCTGGCGACGTCCGTCCGTGATATCCTTCAGGAGCGCGTAAAGCCGGGCCGAAACGAGGAAACGGTCGATCTCATCAACAGGCATTTCGACCTTGTCATGGTCCACGGCGATCCGGCTTTCGCAACCATCGACAAGACATTTCCACTGGCTGAGGCGATCAGGGCCGAGGTCACCTACACAGGGCTCGTTGCCGCGCCGCCATCGCCCGCGGCCTCCGAGCGCTTCGACGTTCTGGTGTCGGTTGGCGGCGGGGCTGCTGGAAAGAGCCTTGTCAGCTCCACCATCGCAGCGGCGCGGAATGCCAAAAACGCTTGGAAATGGTGTTTGATCACCGGCCCAAACCTGCCGCAAGACGAGTTTGACGCGATCGCACGCGATGCCTCGCCGGTCCTGTCCATCTTCCGGTTCCGCGAGGATTTCGCCAGCCTGCTCACCGGCGCCCGCCTGTCGGTCTCGCAGGCGGGTTACAACACGGTCTGCGATGTCCTGCGCGCGGGTTGTCGCTGCCTGCTCGTTCCATTTGCAGTCGGCGGGGAAACCGAACAGACGGTTCGCAGCCTGATGCTCGAAGAACTCAGTCTTGCAACGGTGCTGATGGAAAAGGACCTAACGCCTGAAGGTTTGGCGCAGGCGATCGAACAGGCGCTTGTGGGACCGACGCCAGCCGCGCATCGTCTTGATCTGGAAGGCGCGCATCGCTCGGCGCAAATCCTGCGCGAGCGGTATCGAACATGGTCCCTAAGTGGAGCCCGGTTTCGGAAAAGTTCATGATCAAACAGACGATAGATGCTAACGCGCGTCACGTCTGGCGAGGTTCGTGCGACGCACTACGCACTGTTGGGCGAAATGCATCAAACAGTTCCAATCAGCATGAAGCGGGTATAATTTTTTGTCGGCAGTTCGCCGGAGAACCGCACCTCCCGTAGCGCCGCCATTGCTTCGAAGGCTGCAAGTGAAGCCACGCAGTTGATGTGCGTCGGCTCGCTGAAATAATCGTTCGATTGCAGCAGTACAGTCGTGCCCCGCGGAAGCAGAGCAAGCCAGGCGCGCAGATCGGCTATGTGTTCGCAGCTCGTATTGACCACCAGGTCGGGCCGCCCGGCCGCATAGTCGAGTGCGTACATATCTGCCGTCAGCGCGCGGAACCGGTCGCCGGCTCCCCGGTTGAGGGTCCGGGCGACCGGCGCGACTTCGGGATCGATGTCGATGCTATCGACCGCCGCGATGTCGAAGCGGGCGTCGTTGAAAAGCATCGCCGGCAACACGCCGTACCATCCACCCAGAACCCATATGCGCCCGAATCGGCCGCCGCAGCTTTCGAACAGCCTGTCGAGCGCCCACATCTTGCAGGCGACCTGCTTGTGGTTGAAGGCATTGGCGATATCGGCCTTCGGATGCTTGGTGATGACGCGCGCCAGCCCTGCCACCAGAGGGCAGTTGACATAGGCAGCAATTCCCCGCGTGAGGTCAAAGGCTTGCTCGTGCCAGTCCAGGCCGGCATTGCGTGGTTGCGTGACATCCATCATATTCGTCTTGTATGTTGGGATTTCGGGCGACACAACGCAATCTTGCCTCCCGGAAGGCTGTTGATTCGCGGACGTGATTATGCTGCAAGCCGCTTCGCCATTGCCCGGTGCCGGAGAGAGCCTGTTGCATCTGTCCGGACCATCGGCGTCCATCCGCCAGCACCAGCGGCGCAGCGGCCTCGTGCTGCTCGGCTATTCGCCAAAACCCTATGGAAGCCGCGAACCGTCTGGCCAGCTGCTTTCTTCGCTGATCAACAATGCCCATAACGTTGTCATCGACCATGCGCCGGAACTGGATCGCGCCGCCTCGCAGGTTCCTTCCATCGTTGAGCGCAGGACAATCTCCGTGCGCTGCAGCTTCGAGCTTCTCGTTGCCGACGAAGAAATTGCCGGTACGCCATTCGCCAGCAGGTGCGTTTACATCCTGCATCCTTGCAACTGAAGGGTCCACAGCCGCATATGGAACCCAGCCTAGCCCGCTACATCTGGACGCACACCAAGAAGCAGCAGCTCTGGATATTGATGATCGTCGTGCTTTCGATGATCCCGTATTTCATGTCCTTCGACCTGCCAAAGCTGATCATCAACGGCCCGATCCAAGGTAGCGGCTTCGAGCAACCGGGCGCGACCCAGCCATTCATGAGGCTACACTATAACCTGCCGTTCATCGGAGAGGTCCAGTTCTTCTCCGGTTTTCAGCTCGACCGCAAGGCGACGCTGTTTGCCCTGAGCCTTGTGTTCCTCTTGCTTGTCGTCATCAACGGCCTGTTCAAACTCTACATCAACACCTACAAGGGCCGCCTCGGCGAACGCATGCTGCGGCGTATCCGCTTCGATCTGGTCGATCGTGTGCTGCGGTTTCCACCGTTTTACTTCAAGCGAGTGAAATCCGCCGAAGTGGCGACCATGGTGAAGGACGAGGTGGAGCCGCTGGGCGGCTTCATCGGCGATGCCTTCGTGCAGCCGGTGCTGCTCGGCGGCCAGGCGCTGACGGCCATGCTGTTCATCGTGGTCCAGAACTTCTGGCTCGGAATGATAGCGGTCGTGATCGTGGCGATCCAGATCGTGCTCATCCCGCGAATGCGGCGGCGGCTGATTGTGCTCGGGCGCGAACGGCAGTTGACGGCGCGCGCGCTTTCGGGCCGGGTTGGCGAAATCGTCGACGGGATCGGCGCGGTTCACGTCCACGACACATCAAACTACGAGCGCGCCGACATAGCTGCCCGGCTCGGGCTCATCTTCAAGATCCGCTTCGATCTTTACCAATGGAAATTCATGGTGAAGTTCCTCAACAATTTTCTCGCGCAGGTCACGCCCTTTCTGTTCTACATGATCGGCGGGTATCTGGTCATCCAGGGGCGGCTGGACGTCGGCCAGCTCGTGGCCGTGATCAGCGCCTATAAGGAACTGCCCGGACCGATGAAAGAACTGATCGACTGGGATCAGGCGCGGCAGGATATCCAGGTCAAATATCAGCAGGTCGTTGAACAATTCACCGTCGATGGTCTCATTGCGCCGAGAATCGGGGCATTGACGATCGACGATCCCGATCCGATGACCAAACCCCTGTCCGCGATCAGTCTGTCCATAGCAGACGATGGCGGTGGAATGGTCCTCGACCGTATCTCCCTCCAGGTCAAGCCGGGTGAGACGGTGGCGCTGGTCAGTACCGCAACAGGTGGAGCCGAGGCGCTTGCAGAAGCCTTCGCGCGGCTGAACCGGCCGGACAGCGGGAGGGTCGCTTCTGGCGCCGACGATCTTCTTGAACTCCCCGAAGCAGTGACCGGCCGGCGCATGTCCTATGCCTCGTCGGATGTTTTCCTGTTCCAGGCAAGCCTCCGCGATAACCTGCTCTACGGGTTGAAGCATGCCCCGCTGACATCGGTGCCTTATGACGGTGCTGCGGCAGACCAGCACCGCTGGAACATCCACGAGGCGCGCCGGTCGGGCAATCCGGATCTTGATATCCGCAGCGACTGGATCAACTATGCTTCCGCCGGCGCTACCGGCCCGCACGACCTCTTTGAAGCCGTGCGCCGGGTGCTCGACGCGGTTGTTCTGTCGCGCGATATTCTGGATCTTGGCTTGCGCTCTTCGGCCGACCTGACGCGTCATACGGAGCTTGCCAGGCGGATCGTCGAACTGCGTGCGGGGCTGCGAACCCGGCTGGAACACGAAGGGCTGAGCGAACTGGTGGTTCCTTTCGAACCGGGCGCCTACAACAAGGAAGCAACGATCGGCCAAAACCTGCTCTTCGGCGCTGCCGCCGGCCCCGAACTGGCCGACAGGGCTCTGGCGGCCAATCCCTATTTTGGTTCTGTGCTGAGGCAAGCCGGCCTCGACCGCACGCTTTACGAAATGGGCATGGAGATCGCCGAACAGGCGATCGAGCTGTTTGCCGACCTGCCACCCGATCACCAGTTCTTCCAGCAGCTCGCCTTCATGAGCGCCGAGGAGATACCCACTTACGAAACCTTGCTGCAACGGCTCAAGAACCGTCCCTACGAGGCGGTTTCGGAGAGCGACCGCGCCATGATCGTCACCTTGAGCTTTGCCTATATCGAGCCCCGGCACCGCTTCGGATTGCTGAGCGATGAGCTGATGAGCAAGATCGTCGCTGCACGCAACCGGTTCTATGAAAACCTGCCGCCCGAGCTGCAAAATGCGATCGAACGGTATGATCCTGCCAAATACATTGCCGCGGCCACCGTCATGGATAATGTCCTGTTCGGGCGTGTGGGCAACAACCATCCTGACGCGCCGGACCGCATACGCTCCATCGTCTATGACATTCTTGACGAACTTGGGCTTTATGCCGAACTTCTGGATGTCGGCCTGGACTTCAATGTCGGCTCCGGCGGCAGGCGGCTGACCGGTGGACAGCGACAGAAGCTCGATGTTGCCCGGGCCCTGCTCAAGCGTCCTGATTTTCTCATTCTCAACCGGCCGCTGTCGGCGCTCGACCAGCGCATGCAGGATAAGGTGCTGCGAAACGTGCTCGAGGATGCCAGGCGCGACGGCCATTCGCCGGCAATTGTGTGGGTCGTGACGAATCCGGCGATGGGGATGATGTTCGATCGCGTTATCGTCTTCGACTCGGGCAAATTGGTGGAAGACGGAACACCCGAGACACTTTTGGCAGGGAACGGTATATTCAAGGAACTGCTGTCATAGAGCAACGGACATTCAGATGGGATCATTCTGCCGGTGCGAATTTGATGCAAGATCAAGGCATTCGGCAAAGGGCGTAGCGGGACTGCATCGGCGCCGAAAACGAAGGATTTGCCGCAAATTCACCCGGCTCTTCGGGTTCCGGCTGGCGAAGCCCATTATGTCAGGCGGCATCGCCCGATCGCCCGACATCGGGCTTGCCACCTTTCGCGTGGTTCGTCTCGCCATCCCGGAAACAGAATTGATTCCATCTGGGCGACCGTTGCTCTAGTCTGGCACACGCGAATTTTGAGAAGGTTTGCGACAATGCTGCTCAAGGACGAAGTTGGAATGCTGCAACGCGTTCCCTTGTTCTCTGCCATCGAGCCGACAAAGCTCAAACTGCTTGCGTTCACATCCGATCGTGTGAGCTACAGTGCCGGCCAGATCGTTTTCCGGCAGGGCGACGAGGGAGACGCCGCCTATGTCATCCTTTCAGGCAGGGCGGATATCCTGGTCGATTCCGACAGCGGACCGATAAAAGTTGCCGAACTGGAGCCAAATTCGATTGTTGGCGAGATCGCCATATTGTGCAACAGCTCCCGCACGGCCACCGTCAGAGCGGCAAGTCCGCTGGAAGCGTTGAGAATCAGCAAGGATCATTTCCTGAGGCTTATGAAGGAGTTCCCGGAAATGACCATCGAGATATTGCGGGTTCTTGCCGATCGCCTAAGCCATACGACCGCGGATCTGATCGATGCACGAAGCGCCAAATAACGGATGACGTCCCCTCGATCCTCGCCGTCGTGATGGCACCGGCCTCTTGCTGAGAAGGTCACCCAGGAAAACCTGTCTCGCCTAGCAGCAGTTGTTTGGCTACGATGGGCGATGGGGACTGCGAAGGGGTAGCATGGACGACGACGTTTTCCTGGTCAGGTTTTGGGGCGTGCGCGGCAGCATTTCGGTATCGGGGCCAGAATTCTCTCGCTATGGCGGCAACACAATCTGCATTGAGATGCGATGCGGTAAGCATACGCTTCTATTCGACGCAGGCTCTGGCCTACGACCTGCCGGCGGGGCGCTTCAGGCTCTGGGCGTGACCGATTTCGACCTGCTTTTCACCCATTGCCATTACGATCACATCATCGGGTTGCCGTCTTTTGCGCCGATCTATGACCAGAGCGTTAAGGTTACGCTTTGGTCCGGGCATCTTGCAGGACACATGACGACCCGGCAGATGGTCGATAAGTTCATGCGGCCGCCGTGGTTTCCGATGAAACTGGAGTTCTGCAAGGCAAGGCTCGACTATCGCGATTTCGTGTCCGGAGACGTGCTTCGGCCGCGCGAAGGGGTGGTGGTCCGAACCGGCAGTCTTACCCATCCGGGCGGCTGCATAGGCTACCGGGTCGAATGGGGCGGCCGCGTCGTGGCGGTGATAACAGACACTGAGCACGAGCCGGACAAACTCGATCAGGCGGTGCTCGGCCTGATCGAAGATGCCGACCTCGTCATTTACGATTGCACCTACACCGAGGAGGAAATGGAACGCCGCCGCGGTTACGGGCACTCGACATGGCAACAGGGCGCCAAGCTCTGTGAGGCGGCCGGTGCGCGCGGGCTTGCGCTGTTTCACCACGATCCGACACGCACCGACGAGGAACTGGACGAGATCGAGAAACTGGCCAAAGACAGGTTTGCCGGCGCTTTTGCCGCGCGGGATGGCCAGACGCTCACATTTCCAGTCTCATTGCACAAAAAGCGCTGAGCTATTTTCCTCTACCGGCGCTGCGCCCGATCAGTGTCCTGATCGGAAGCCATGCGCAGGCTTCAGTCTGTGCTGTGACTGTGAACAGCCGTTCGAGGAAAAGCCAGGCCGATTCATCATGTACCAGATGATGGGTGAGCAGGCCGACCGGTTCGCCGCCGTCGAATGCACGCTGCAATTGCGCGATGATAGCCTGAACCAATGAGCCATGATCGCGGCAGCCGCGCGTACCATGCCAATCCATGATGTCGACATTGCTGTTGATGACCGCCAGTGAAGCCGGCTTCGGCGGCCCATAGACCGACAATGCCGCAAATCCTATCGATCCAAGGTCGGATACCAAGCCGGCGTCGATCCTGTTCCAGGGTGGCACCAGCATCGGAACGGCACGTGCGCCGTGCAGGCCGGTTACGTGCGACAGCCCGCGAGCCAGATCATCGAGCACCGCCTCGCGTCGCCGATGCGCGCCGAGCTCCTGCTTTTTCTGGTCCTCGGGCGCATGATTTCGGTGCGTCCAGCCATGGATGGCGACCGTGGCATGCGGCGCCTCGTCAAGCCGGGCGACAAGCTTCTCACCAGTCAGGGCCGGAATGACGGCCAGAGTGACCGGAACCGCGAATTCACCGGTGAGGTCGAGCAGCCGATCAAGCGCCGGCGTCGGCTCCACGGCGTCATCGTCACGCAGCCAGAACTCTGCCTTACGGTCCGCCCGTTGCCGGCACGCCAGTTCTTCCACCAAGGGCTGCCAGATCTGATCGGATGTCATGAAACCGGGATCCTCGCAAGAAGTTCGGCCAGACGCGCCGCTGCAACACAGAGGGAGCGTTCTTCGAGGATGAAACGTCTGGCTTCCGCGGCCATGATGGTTCTTTCGTCGTTACGGGCCAGAAGCCTTTCAATGGCAGAAGCGAACGCCGCCACATCGCCCGCCGGGGTGAGAAACCCGGTCTGGCCATCCCGCACGACCTCCGGCACGCCGGCGATGTCCTGAGCCACCACCGGAAGACCGGCGGCCTGTGCTTCAAGATAGGCAACACCATAGGCCTCGCCGTAACCCGGCCAGACGTAAATTCCCCCACCGTAGAGGACGTCCGGCACGGCGGCTGGCTCAATCGCGCCAAGCCATTCGATACGGTCGGCGGGCAAGCCGGCGAATTGCGCTTTGATCTCGTCACGGGCAGGCCCATCCCCGACCACCGACATGGTCCAGGGCAGGTGGCCGATCGGACCGAGCGCCTGCGCCAGCATGCGATAGCTTTCGACTTTGTCGCCCGGGCGCATCATGGCGACGGTAACGAGGCGCGTCGGACAACCCCTTGCCGGCATTTCCCGGAATATCGATGTGTCGATGAAGGGCGAAAGCATACCGAGAGCGGCGTCGGGAATCGCATCCATCAGTCCATGACGATCCCTTTGCGTGAAGCAGATGTTCAGCGCTGCCTGTTCGACGGCTCGCGCCACCAACGCTTGGGTATCGCCCCACAAACCGACGTTGCGCCGCCTCGAAAAGGAGGCTTCCGCTGTCACATAGGGGATAGCAAAGGCCGACGCCAGCTCGGGTCCGATCAGGTCGGGCGCCTTGTAATAGGGATGATAGGAGAACCAGAGATCGGGCTTGCCGTCACGATCCCAAAGCCTTGTCAGCCGCGCGGCTTCCTCTCGGGCCTCGATCTTGAGCGCAGCGAAACTTTTCGACTCCGGTTCGCGTAGATAGAAGCGCAATTCGGATACTAGTTCGACGCTATGCCCTCCATGCTCCAGCGCCTTGACCAGCATCCGTGCCATCTGGCGGTCGCCGGAGGCAACGGGATGATTGGGCGACTTCAGCGGCGCGTAGAAGGCAATTCGCATCGCCGGACCCTATCATCGGAATGCCTGTGCAAGTCAATTTCGAAGCATGATCGACTTCACCCTCAATCAGTGGAATGTGCTATCTGATGCTCATGGAAACAGCTGCCGCGTCCGACCCGTTTGTCGCTTCCTTGCCGGTCTTCGCAAAGTTCGAAAGCGTTGCCGATATCGATAACTATCGGCCTCTCCCGGATGGCTGGGCGCTGGCCACCGCCGACATCGTCGGCTCGACCAAGGCGATCGGGGCTGGGCGCTATAAAACCGTCAATATGGCCGGCGCCAGCGTCATTTCGGCGCTGCTCAATGCGCTGGGTCGGCAAGATCTTCCCTTTGTCTTCGGCGGCGACGGCGCGCTCGTGGCGTTTCCCGGCTCGGCGCTGGAGATCACCCGCAACGCGCTGGCGGTTGTCCAGAGATGGGTGGCGGACGAACTGGACCTGACCTTGCGAGCCGCAATCGTGCCGATAAAGGATATAAGAGCGCAAGGCCTCGACGTTCGCGTGGCGAGGTTCCGGGCCTCCGAAGCGGTCTTCTATGCCATGTTCGCCGGCGGTGGCGGCAGTTGGGCGGAAGCCGAGATGAAAGCGGGGCGCTACCGCATCGATCCTGCGCCAGCCGGCGCGCGGCCGGATCTGACCGGCCTCTCCTGCCGCTGGGACCCGATCGAAGCCCGGCATGGCGAAATCGTCTCGATCATAGCCATACCGGGGGCGTCGCGCGACTTGCGCGCTTTTCAGTTTCTGGCTTCCGACATCATCGCTCTTGCCGGCAGGCAGGAACGCGATGGCCACCCGGTGCCGGTGAACGGGCCGGGCTTCAGTTTTCCGCCCGCCGGCCTCGATATCGAGGCGCGGGCCATGGCGCCGGCAGGATGGCGATGGCTGTCGAAGCTGTGGATATTGTTTCTGATGACGCTTACGGCTGTCACCGACAGATATGGCTGGACGATCGGCAGCTTCGATCCGAAGGTCTACAAACGCGACGTGGCCAGCAATTCGGATTTCCGGAAGTTCGACGACGGCTTGAAGATGACCATCGACGTTGACGCGGATGTGTTGCAACGGATCGAGGACCGGCTGAGACAGGCGGAAGAGGCGGGCATCTGCAACTATGGCCTGCACCGCCAGAAATCGGCCTTGATGACATGCCTGGTCGCCTCGCCGCTGCAGCGCGATCACGTTCATTTCATCGATGGCGCCGCCGGCGGCTATGCGATGGCCGCCGCAAGCCTGAAGGCGAAGGTGCCGGTCTGACGACGGCTTGCGGAAATCGATTTTCCGCAATATGCCTCGGGGTTCTTGGGGAACCAGGTGAGCCTCGCCATGGGAGCGGACGGCCTGTCCGAATTGACGGAAAGCAGATTTTTGGACGCCTCACGATCGACATATGACCGTCTTCTGAACCGGATTTCGACGCGCGCCGCGCAAGTCGGCGTGATTGGACTGGGCTATGTCGGGTTGCCGCTGGCGGTTGCGATCGCACGCGCCGGCTTCCCGGTTTCCGGCTTCGACATCGAAGCCCAGAAGGTCGAGAACCTGAACAACGGCCAATCCTACATTGAGGCGGTGGCATCGACAGCCCTTGCCGGCCAGGTGGCGAACGGACGGTTCCGCGCCACTGCGGATTTTGCCGAACTGGCCGTCTGCGATGTCATCATCATCTGCGTTCCGACACCGCTGACGAAAAACCGTGAGCCGGACCTCTCCTTTGTCAGGAACACGGCAGGCACCATCGCGAAGCATCTGCGTCTCGGCCAACTGATCGTGCTGGAATCGACCACCTATCCCGGCACCACCGACGACGTGATCAAGCCCATACTGGAAGAAACAGGCTTGCAGTCGAAGATAGACTTCTTCCTCGGCTTCTCGCCCGAACGCGAGGATCCCGGCAATCGTAGCTTTGAAGTCGCGACGATCCCCAAGATCGTGGCAGGCGACGGCATTGAAGCGGCGACGCTCGTGCAGGCTTTCTACCAGGGCGTGGTCAAGACCGTCGTTCCGGTTTCCACCACGGCGACCGCCGAGGCGGTCAAGCTGACGGAAAACATCTTCCGCTCGGTCAACATAGCCCTGGTCAACGAGTTGAAGGTCGTGCTCGGTGCGATGGGCATCGACATCTGGGAGGTGATCGAGGCGGCAAAGAGCAAGCCCTTCGGCTACATGCCTTTCTATCCTGGCCCCGGACTTGGCGGGCACTGCGTTCCGATCGATCCCTTCTACTTGACGTGGAAAGCGCGCGAATACGAACTGCCGACCCGCTTCATCGAACTGGCGGCAGAGATCAACACGGCCATGCCGCGTCATGTGGTCGATGAACTGGCGAAGGCGCTGGACCGGCGCTGCGGCAAGGCGCTCAGCCGCTCGCGCATTCTCATCATCGGGCTCGCCTATAAGAAGAATGTGCCCGACATCCGCGAAAGCCCCTCATTGCGGCTCATTGAACTCATCGAGAAATGGGGCGGCAAGGCGGAATTCCACGATCCGCATGTTAACGAGATCCCGACCACACGGGAGCATATGGCGATCAAGGGGCGGCGCTCGGTCGAATTGACCGAGGCGGCCTTGAAGGATTTCGACGCTGTCGTCATTGCAACCGACCACGACGCGATCGACTATCAGGCGATCGCTGATCACGCTCTTCTGATCGTCGACACACGCAATGTTTTTGGCCGCCTCGGGCTAGCCCGAGAGACTGTGGTGAAGGCCTGACGGTGTCTGAGCCGGCGAATTTTTTACCTGATGGCAGGATCATGATTGCACTCCGCCGGCAGCCTCGCCACATAATGCCCCTTCGACCGCTTTTGCCGACAAGGGCATTATTGACTTCGAGGGTCTTATCTTCGGGTCGTTAGAAAGGAGAATGGCTCGTCTTCGACGGGTCTCAAGATAGCATGAGCACAGCGCAAGCAGAAATTTCCACCATTCTCATGGATAAGGTTGCCGATTGGCTGACCCAATCGGCGCTGGCGGGCGACGACCTGGAAACATTGGTAAAGGGCTTTTGTGAACGGCTGGCTGCTGCCGGCCTGCCGTTGAAGCGGGTGCATTTGAGCTTTTCGATGCTTCATCCGCTTTATGACGCGCTTGGCTTCACCTGGCTTCGCGGCCAGGGCATGGAAGTGGAAGGCTTCCGCAAAAAGGACGGCGTTCATTCTGACAGATTCCTGACCAGCCCATACTACCATCTGCTCAGCCACAAGCTCGACCATCTGAGGCGCCGGCTCGACCCGTCGGTGCCGTCGGAATTTCCTATTTTCGATGAACTCAGGCTTATGGGCGTGACCGATTACATGGCTTTCGTCCATCCCTTCAACGGCAATACCAGTCAGGGCATGATCGGGTCCTGGTCCACCGACAGCGCTTCAGGCTTCAGCGACAGCATGATTTCAGCGCTGCTGCGCATCCAGAACCATCTCGCTATCGCAACCAAGATGGCGGTGCTCACCAAGCTGGCCGACAACATGATGACCACTTATCTCGGCGGCGACGCCGGCAGGCGCGTGCTGGACGGCCAGATCAAGCGCGGCGAGGGCGATACAATCCGGGCCGCACTGGTCATGGCCGATATGCGCGGGTCGACAAGGCTTGCCGAAACTGCCGGCCGCGAAATCTACATCGATACGCTGAACCAGTTTTTCGATGCCATTGCTGCACCTTTCAATCGCAGAGGCGGACAGATCATGAGTTTCATAGGTGATGGCTTTATTGCCGTCTTCCCTTGCGAAAGGCACCGTGCGCAGTCCGAGACCGCCTGCCAGGCTGCTCTTGCGGCAACGCACAAGGCCACCGCTCGCATGATGGATCTCAATCTGCGCAGAAAGGAGCAGGGATTGGGCGACATAAAATTTGGCATCGGCCTGCATGTCGGCAATGTGATGTTCGGCAATGTCGGACTTACCGACCGGCTAACATTCTCTGTCTTCGGCTCGGCTGTAAACGAGGTCCAGCGCCTCCAGACCCTGACCAAGAAATATCCGCACAGCATCCTCGCCAGTAAGGACTTCGCCGGCTATTGCGGCGCCAACAGCTGGCTGACGCTCGGCAAGGAGGGACTGGCGGGTATCAAACAGAAGCTGACGGTGCTTTCACCCGATCTGTCGGGTGCTCTCGCACTCGATGAGGACGGCACGCTGGAGCCGATTTACGACCGAATATCCGACGCCGAGCAGGTCATGCTGCTTCATCGCGATGCAGCGCGGCTGTCGGCGGGCGCCCCGAGGAAGCTCCAGTAACCGCCCCGATCTGATCCGAACGCCTTTGGTATGCAGTCCGGTCGCCGTTCCGCCAGGGAACTGGCGATTGTTTCGAATCCAAGTTGCTCTAGGCTGGCAATGCGCTAGTCTCGCCTTTTGGACCTGCCAGAGTGGGGCTGGTATGAGAATGAATTCGGGCGTTGATCTGCTGCGGATCGAGGACGTTGGCATCTCTTTTGCCATTATCGGGGGACCGTTGCATGCCGTCAGGCGTGCAAATCTTCGCGTCCTCCCCGGCAAGGTTACCGCGCTTGTGGGCGAGTCGGGTTCTGGAAAATCGGTTATCAGCCAGGCAGTGATGGGCATTTTGCCGAACACAGCCCAAGTTCGCGGCCGTATCCTGTTTTCCGATCCTGAAAAGCCCGGCACGACGCAGGATATCCTGCAGATGCCGCGTGACGGACCCGATATCCGGGCGTTGAGAGGCAGCCGCATCGGCAAGATCTTTCAGGAGCCGATGACATCGCTGTCGCCGCTGCACACGATCGGCAACCAGGTCAGCGAAACCCTGCAGATTCATACGCCCATGGCTCGAGCGGAGCGCAAGGCGCGGACCGAGGAAATGCTCGGCCTTGTCGGTTTTCCCAATCCCAAGCGCGCCTATGACATGTATCCCTTTGAACTTTCGGGAGGATTGCGTCAACGCGCCATGATCGCGATGGCGCTTATCTGCCGGCCCGCCTTGTTGATCGCCGACGAGCCGACGACGGCGTTGGACGTCACCATCCAGGCGCAAATCCTGCAATTGCTGCGCGGCCTTCAAACCAAGCTGAACATGGCGATGCTACTGATCACGCACGACCTCGGCGTGGTCGCCAATGTCGCCGACGAGGTGGTGGTCATCTACCATGGCGAGATCATGGAAGCGGGACCTGTCGAGGCGATATTCCGCCGGCCAGGTCACCCTTACCTGAAGGGCCTGATGGCAGCCGTTCCGCATTTCGATCTGAAGCCTGGCGAAAGGCTAAAAGCGCTCCGCGAGGTGCCGGTGAATGTCGAGAACCTGCTCGGCAAGCAGACGGCGCCGGCGTCGAAGGGGCCGGACGACGTCCTGCTGTCGGTCAGGGATCTCAAAAAGACCTTCACCACCCGCAAGTCCGAATGGTTCGGAGCGGGTCATCAAACTTCTGTTCGCGCCGTGGACAGCGTGAGCTTCGATATCAGGCGGGGTGAGTGCCTGGGTCTGGTCGGCGAAAGCGGCTCCGGCAAAACCACCGTCAGCAAGATCCTCATGCGGGCTGTCACCCCTAGCGGCGGCTCTGTGATCTTTAACGGCCGCGACGGACCGATCGACGTCTTGGAAGCCGAGGGAGACGCCCTGCGCATGCTGCGCGCGAAAATCCAGATGGTCTTCCAGGATCCGGTTTCGTCGCTTTCACCTCGCATGACGGTGGAGAACATCTTGAGCGAGCCGCTGGAAATCCATCAACGCGGCAATGCCGCGTCCCGACTCGCAACGGTCAAGAGCCTGATGCAGGCAATCGGGCTCGATCCGCGCTTCATCAAGCGATATCCGCACAGTTTCTCCGGCGGGCAGCGTCAGCGTATCGGCATCGCGCGCGCGTTGGCGCTGGGGCCTGAACTCCTGATCTGCGACGAGCCGGTTTCGGCACTCGATGTCTCTGTCCAGGCGCAGATCCTGAACCTCCTGAAGGACCTGCAGAAGGAACTGGGCCTGACCTACCTGTTCATATCCCACAATCTGGCGGTGGTGGACTACATGGCAGACCGCATCGCGGTGATGTGCGGCGGGCGTATCGTCGAGCTCGCGCCGCGCGAAATCCTGCTTAGGAAACCGGTCCACCCCTACACCCGCTCACTGGTTGCCGCAGTACCTTTCCCCGATCTCGACAGGCCGATGGATTTCAAGACGCTTAAGCTCAGCGGCGCTTCCGACACCAGCGCATGGGGACGGCAATTCCGCGACGAGGGCGACGAGGATATGCTGTCGCCGCTCGATCTTGGCGGTGGCCACCTCGTGCTGGCCCGACGTTCGGCCGATGTCAGCGAGCTACGCCATTGATCAGCCGGCGCACCGTCCTTGGCCTCATGGCTTCGGCATTTCTGCCGGGCACGTCGCGCGCCGGCGATCTGGAGCCGGAATTTCTTCAGCCAAAGCTGAAGGCAAAGGCGCTCCCGGCACTCGCCGAACGCCTGCCCAAGAGCCCGCGCGCGTTGAACCTCGCCGCGATGGGCCGGCAGCCCGGCCAGTATGGCGGCACGCTGCGCACGATCATCGGCAGCCAGAAAGATATCCGGATGATGACGATCTACGGGTATGCTCGCCTGGTCGGCTATGACGAAAAGCTTAACTTGCAACCCGACATCCTCGAAAGTTTCGACGTAGCGGATGATCGCGTCTTCACTTTAAAGATTCGGGAAGGGCATAAATGGTCTGACGGTAGCCTGCTGACGCCGGAGGATTTCCGCTATTGCTGGGAAGATGTCTGGCTGAACGATGAGCTCTCGCAAGGCGGGCTTGCCCCGGCCCTGCTGGCGGCCGGCAAGCCGCCACGCTTCGAGATCGTCGATCCGTCGACGGTCCGCTATAGTTGGGATGGGCCCAATCCCGACTTCCTGCCCAAGCTTGCTGCTGCTTCGCCGCTATCGCTTGTTCTGCCGGCCGCCTATCTCAAGCAGTTCCACAAGAAATACCAGGATCCATTCCGGCTCGCCGGCCTAATGAAGGAGAACCGGGCCAAGAAATGGACGCTTCTGCATATCCGCATGTCGCGGCAGTATCGCCCGGAGAACCCGGAACTGCCGACGCTCGATCCCTGGCAGAACCGGACCAAGCCGCCGGCCGAGCAATTCGTCTTCGAGCGCAACCCGTTCTTTCATCGAATAGACGAGAATGGCCGGCAACTGCCCTATATTGACCGGATCGTCATGAATGTCAGCTCGTCGGCGATCATCTCGGCCAAGACCGGTGCGGGCGAGAGCGACTTGCAAAGCCTGGGAATTGACTTCAGCGATTACGCCTTCCTGAAGGACGCGGAGAAGCGGTACCCGGTGAAGATGCATCTCTGGAAACGCACACAGGGTTCACGACTGGCGCTGCTGCCCAATCTGAATTGTGCCGACCGGACGTGGCGTGGCCTTTTGCGTGACGTGCGCGTGCGCCGCGCACTTTCGCTCGCTGTGGACAGGCGCGAGATCAATATGGCCGTGTTCTACGGACTGGCGCAGGAAAGTGCCGATACGGTCCTGCCGGAGAGCCCGCTCTACCGGCCGGAATTCGCGAAAGCCTGGGTCGCCCATGATCCCGACCAGGCCAATGCCTTGCTCGACGAGGTCGGGCTTCAGACGCGTGACGATGACGGCCTGCGGATACTTCCCGATGGGCGCCCTGCGCAGATCATAGTGGAAACGGCCGGCGAAAGTACGCTGGAAACCGACGCGCTCGAACTCATCACCGATCACTGGCGCAAGATCGGGATCGCCCTGTTCATCCGGACTTCGCAGCGCGATATCTTCCGCAGCCGCGCGCTTGGCGGCCAGATCATGATGTCGATGTGGTCGGGCATCGACAATGGCGTGCCGACCGCCGACATGAACCCGTACCAGCTGGCCCCCACCATCGACGACCAGCTGCAATGGCCGCTCTGGGGTGCTCACTACTTGTCTCATGGCAAGGTCGGTGAGGCGCCCGATCTTCCGCCTGTGGTCGAGCTGATGGTTTTGCTCAAACGCTGGAACGCATCGACCGAAGCCACAGAGCGCGCCGAAATCTGGAATTCGATGCTGTCGATCTACACCGATCAGGTGTTTTCGATCGGCACCGTGAACGGAACGCATCAGCCGGTCCTGGCGTCCTCGCGGCTGCGCAATCTGCCTGACAAGGCGCTCTACGGCTATGACCCGACCGCCTATTTCGGTGTCTACATGCCGGATACATTCTGGCTTGGAGAGTCCTGAGCGTGCTTCGATATCTTGTCTGGCGCATCGCAGTAATGGTTCCAACGCTGCTGGTCATATCGGCACTGGTGTTCACGATCATCGAACTTCCACCAGGCGACTATTTCGACAGCCATGTTGCCGAGCTTCGGGCTCTGGGCGAAGCGGTGGATTCCGATCGCATCGAGATGATGCGCAAGGACTATGGTTTCGACCAGCCACCGGTCATTCGCTACTTCTACTGGGTCGGCGGGATGCTACGCGGCGATTTCGGCTATTCCTTCGAATATGAGATGCCGGTTCGCGACGTCGTCGGGGACCGAATGTGGCTGACCGTGCTGGTTTCCTT
>NZ_RZSW01000140.1:0-12251 GCF_003997375.1 Mesorhizobium sp. M5C.F.Ca.IN.020.29.1.1
TATTAGTATACAAATGATATTTGCGTCAAGACGCCAGCGTGAAACACCTTTCCAAACTGACACATATCGGTAGTCCTGATATTTCGGGTTTCGACAATGAAAGAGAATTTTTCGGCGCAGACGCTGGATTCCCTCGGCAGCGTCGTCGCCGGCATCGATGTCGGCGGAACCTTTACCGACCTGCTTCTGATCGACGGCCGAGACGGCGGCAAGGTGCATATCGCCAAGACCCCGACCACTACCGACAACCAGGCCTTCGGCGTCGTTTCGGCGCTCGGCGCCACCGGTTTCCCCATCCGCGGCATCGACCTCATCGTGCACGGCACGACGACCACCACCAACGCTGTGCTCGAACGCCGGCTGGCCAAGACCGGCATGATCACCTCGCGCGGCTTTCGCGATGTCATCGAGCTTGGCCGGCGAACGCGGCCGCAGCCCTATGGCATGACAGGCAGCTTCGTCCCGATCATTCCGCGCAATCTGCGGCTTGAAGTGTCGGAGCGCGTTGAAGCCTCGGGCGCAGTGCGCATCCCGCTCGACGAAGCCGAGATGCGCGCGGCGATTTCCCAGTTGATCGAGGCCGGCTGCGAATCCCTCGTCATCCATTTCCTGCATTCCTACGCCAACCCGGCGCATGAGCGGCGCGCCGCCGAGATCGCCGCCGAGCTTTGGCCGAATAGCTACATCACGACAGGCCATGCGCTGCTGTCGGAAGCGCGCGAATTCGAGCGCGGTGTCACCGCTTCGGTCAACGCCTCGGTGCAGCCGATCCTCGAACGCTATGTCGAACGGCTGCGCAAGGAATTGGGATCAAAAGGCTACGCCCGCGACTTCCTGATCATGAACGGCAATGGCGGCATGATCTCGGCCCGCTTTGTCACACGCGAGTCAGCCAAGACCGTCATGTCCGGCCCGGCCTCCGGTGTCATCGCCGCCGCCTATACGGGAAAACGCGCCGGCTTCAAAAACCTGGTCACCTACGACATGGGCGGCACCTCGACCGACGTGGCGCTGATCCGCAATGCCGAACCGGCGGTGTCGAACGAGATCGAGATCGAATATGCGATGCCGATCCATGTGCCGATGGTGGCGGTGCACACCGTCGGCGCCGGCGGCGGCTCGATCGCCAGCGTCGACGCGGCCGGCCTGATCCAGATCGGCCCGGAAAGCGCCGGCGCCAATCCCGGCCCGATCTGCTACGGGCGCGGCGGCAGCGAGCCGACCATCACCGATGCCAATCTGGTGCTCGGCCGGCTGGCGCCGAAAAAGCTTCTCGCCGTCGAGAATCCGGTCACCGTCGAACACGTCACCGGCATATTCGAGGACAGGATCGGCCGCCCCACCGGCCTGTCCGGCGCCGAGGCGGCGGGCGCGGTGCTGCGGCTCGGCAACATCAAGATGGCCGGCGCCATCCGCATGGTCTCGGTGTCGCGTGGCCACGATCCTCGCGATTTCGCGCTGTTCGCCTTCGGCGGCGCCGGACCGCTGCACGCGACGGCGCTGGCGCGCGAGCTCGGTCTGCCCAAAGTGCTGGTGCCGGCGCGGCCGGGCATCACCAATGCGCTCGGTTGCGTCGTCGCCGATCTCAGGCACGATTTCGTCAACACGGTCAACCAGCCGGTGGCCGGTCTTGATGAATCCCAGCTTCACGCTATATTGGAACGGCACCGAAACGAAGGCGAAGAGCTGATCGGCAAGGAAGCGGTGAAGCCGGAGACGATCCGCGTCACGCATTCCGCCGACATGCAGTTCGTCGGCCAGACCCATATCATCAACGTGCCGCTGCCTTCGTCCGCGGTGACACGTGAAACATTGCAGCAACTGTTTGAAAAGGCCTATTTCGCCCGCTTCAAGGTCGAGCTGCCTGAAATCCGCGCCAATCTGGTCAACCTCAACACCTCGGTAACCGGCGTGCGGCCGGCGATCGATCTGTCGCGATTGATCGACCCGGCAGGGCGCGCCGAAACGCTGGCCGAAGCGCGGCGCGAAATCCGGCCAGTCTGGTATGGCGGGCGCTGGCACGACACGCCGGTCTACAGCAGGGAGAAGCTGCCGCTCGACGCGGTCATCGAGGGGCCAGCGATCCTCGAACAGATGGACGCGACCACCGTGCTCGAGCCCGGCGACCGGGCGCGCTCGGACGCCGACGGCAACATCATCATCGACATCGGTGAGGCCTGAGATGGCAAAACTCGACACCATTACGCTTTCGGTCATCCAGGCGGCGCTGCAGCAGGTCTGCGACGAGATGGACCTGACCTTTTCGCGCGCCGCTTTTTCCCCCGTCATCGCCGAGGCCAACGACCGCTCCGACGGCATCTATTCGGCCGCCGATGGGTCGCTGATCGCGCAGGGCAGCCAGGGTCTGCCGGTGTTCGTCGGCGTGATGCAATACTCGACCAAAACCGTGATCGAGATGATCGCCGACGGAAGCTGCCTGCAGCCCGAGCCCGGCGACATCTACATCGTCAACGACCCCTATCTCGGCGGCACCCACCTGATGGACGTGCGCTTCGCCATGCCGGTCTACCGGGATAGCAAGATTTTCTGCTGGCTGTCGAACACCGGCCACTGGCCCGACATTGGCGGTTCGGTACCGGGCGGCTTTTCCGCCTCGGCGACGGCCGTGGAGCAGGAGGGCCTGCGGCTGCCGCCGGTGAAACTGTTCAAGAAGGGCGTGCTTGACCCGGAGATCTACGCCATCATCTGCTCTAACATCAGGGTTGCCGACCAGCGCATCGGCGACATCCGTGCGCAGGCGGCGGCACTGCTGATCGGTCAGGACCGACTAAATGAAATCCTGGATCGTTACGGCAGCGAAACAGTCGTCGAGGCGATCGCCGAACTGCGCCGCCGCGCCGCCGAACAGATGCGCGCCAACATATCAGCCATTCCCGATGGCATTTATCGCTCCAAAGCCTTCGTCGATTCCGACGGGGTGGTGAACGAGCCGCTGACCATCGCGCTTGCCGTGGAGAAACAGGGCGACACACTCAGCTTCGACTTCGCCGGCTCGTCAAAGCCTTGCGCCGGGCCGATGAACAGCGTCTTGGCGACGACCTTGTCCTCGGTCTATCTTGCGATGCGGCACATTTTCCCCGACGTGCCGATCAGCGCCGGGGCCTTCGAGCCGCTGATCGTCAAGCGGCCGGAAGGCACCTTCCTCGATGCCAGATATCCGCGACCGGTTTCCGGCTGCGCGGCCGAGGTTTCGCAGCGCATCGCCGAGGCGGTGTTCGCGGCGATGGTGCAGGCGCTGCCGGACAAGGTGACGGCCGCTCCGGCCGGCTCCAGCGGCAATTTCGCGCTCGGCGGCAACGATCCGGCCCGCGGCCGCGATTACGTCATGTACCAGATCTCCGGCGGCGGCTATGGCGGCAATGCCGGCCATGATGGCCTGACCAATGGCTGCTCGACCATCGGCATTTCAAAATCGCCGCCGGTCGAAATCATGGAGCAGGCTTTTCCGGTGCTCTACCGCCATTATGCCCTGCGCGAAGGCTCGGGCGGCGCCGGCAAGCATCGCGGCGGTTTCGGCCTCGCCTATGAGGTCGAGATCCTGCGCGGCGACGCCCGCGCCTCCTTCGTCATGGACCACGGCCGCTTCGGCCCGCAAGGCGCGCTCGGCGGCAAGGACGGCGCGGTCAACACGGTTACCGTGTTCCGCGACGGCAAGGAACATGTGCCGCCGCACCTCTCCAAGGAGCAGGACATCGCCCTGAAGGCCGGCGACCGCGTGCGCGTCGGCACGCCGGGCGGCGGCGGCTATGGCGATCCCCTGGCGCGCGACCCGGAACTGGTGCTGAGGGATGTCAGGCTGGGGTACTATACGGCCGAACAGGCCAGCGCGAAATTTGGCGTCGCCCTGTCGACGGATGGGCTGGCGATCGACCGGGCGGCGACGGACGAGAAACGCGCCCATCGCTGAGATAGGACGAGTTCTCTGCGCGACCCCTTCGCGCAACCAGATGCAACGCGGTCGCTTTCCCGGCCCTCACTTTCCCGCTTGACTGACCCGCCGTACCGAATACGCTATTGGGGAAATACCGGCTCCGACCGCCGGGCGGCAAAAATGCCTCGTATGCCTCGCCTTCCGCGGCGGCGGCTGCGGGGCATTGTTATTTTGGGGATTTGCTTGGGACGGCGTATCGAGATCGGCATCCTTTACTCGCGGTCGGGCAACTACCGCCTGCTGTCCGAATCCTGCCGTTCCGGTGCGATGACGGCCATCGCCGACATCAACGCCGATCCCGCCATCCCGATCGAATTCGTTCCGGTGGAGCGCGACCCGCAGGGCAACATCGATGGCTATGCGACGGGCTGCGCCGACATTCTCGGCAACAGCGGCGCGCGCCACATCATTGGCTGCATCACGTCATGGAGCCGCAAGGAGGTCATTCCGATCCTCGAGCGCGCCGGCGGCACGCTCTGGTACGCCTGCCCCTATGAGGGCTTCGAAGCAAACGAGCATGTCGTCTACATGCACGCTTGCCCGAACCAGCACCTCGTCCCGCTGCTGGCCCATGTCGTGCCGCGCTTCGGCGCCAACGGTTTCCTGCTCGGCTCCAACTACATCTGGGGCTGGGAGACCAACCGTGTCGCCCGCGACCTGATCGCCGACGCCGGCGGCAAGGTTTTGGGCGAGCGCTATCTGCCGCTCGGCGAGGTCGATGTCTCCAGGCTGATCGCCGAGATCCAGGCCACCCGGCCGGATTTCATCCTGAACAACCTGATCGGCTCCTCGTCCTATGCCTTCATCGCGGCCTATGCTGAGCTCGCCAAAGGCGATCTGCATTTCAGGCCGGAGCGCTGCCCCATCCTGTCCTGCAATCTGACCGAATGCGAGTTGCCGGCGCTCAATGATGCAGGCAATGGCCATCTTTCCGTCGGGCCGTACTTTCACGATATCTCGGCAGCGGATCGCCAGGGCGTTTCGGCGCCCTCCGTCATGCCTGCTTCATCCTTCGAGGCGGCCGCGTATGCCTCGGTGCGGACGCTTGCCGAAATCCTCGCCCGCAATCCCGGCGCACAATGGCCGGACCTTCCCCAGGCCTTTGCCGGAACCTCGTTTCGAACCCCGCTCGGCGACATATCCATCGATCCGCAAACCCAGCACGCCACCTTGCCGGTACAGATCGGGCGCATCGAGGGGACCGCATTCAAGACCGTCACGCTGACCAAGGGAGTGGCGCCCGATCCCTATCTGTCCCGCTATGACCGGACCGAGACGTTCGGCCGCCCACGCCTGAGGGTGGTGTCGTGAGCAAGGTCCCGCGCATCCCGAATCTCGGCGGCGCCAGGGCCTTTGTCCTGCATCGTCCGCATCCGACGGTGCAGGCGATCACGCGGCAATTGTCGGCCATCGGCCTCGAGACGGTCGGCTGCTGGCCGGAACTGCCGGCCGAGGCGCTGGCGGCGGACTTCGTCTTCTTCGATGCCGATCTCGGCTTCGACGAACAATTCCCATGGGCGCCGGGTGAGGCGCCGATGCCGCTGGTGGCGCTGATCGGCTCCGAAGCGCCGGGCCGCATCGAGTGGGCGCTGTCGCACAAGGCCGACGCCCAGTTGCTGAAGCCGGTCGGCAATGCCGGCGTCTACAGCGCCCTGTTGATCGCACGGCAGAGCTTCGAGGCGCGCAAGCTTTTGGCAAGCGAGATATCGGCGCTTCGCCTGCGCGTCGCGGAGCGCCAGACCATCGTGCGCGCGGTGGAGGCGTTGTCGAAAGGCGCCGAGGACGGCCGCGCCTATGCGCAGCTCCGGTCGCTGGCGATGAGCTGGCAGATCAGCGTCGAGGAGGCCGCGCGCCGGATCGTGGCGATGACGGAAGAAGGCGGCGATGACCAGTCCCATCGCGCCTGACCTTCCGGCAACCGGGCGCATGCCGGTCAAGCCACGCGCCGGCGTCTGGCGGCGCCTGGTCAAGCGCCCGCTGGCGCTGCTCGGCCTGGTGATCGTTGCCATCGTCGTGGCCGGCGCCGTCCTGGCGCCGTGGTTGACCGGCTACGATCCGAACGAGCAGATGTTCGACGGGCTGACGCTTGAAGGCGCGCCCTTGCCGCCGAACGCCAGCTTCTGGCTGGGCACGGATCTGCTCGGCCGCGATCTGCTGACCCGCATCCTTTTCGGCGCGCGCACCTCGCTGATCATCGGCATCGTCGCCAACGGCGTGGCGCTTTTGATCGGCACGCTGGTCGGCGTCTCCGCGGGCTATTTCCGCGGCTGGATCGGCGGCGCGCTGATGCGCTTCACCGATCTGATGATGGCCTTCCCGGCGCTGCTGCTCGCCATCTGCCTGGCGGCGGTGCTCCAGCCGAGCCTGTGGATCGTTGCCATGGTGATAGCACTGGTGAACTGGGTGCAGACCGCGCGGGTCATCTACACCGAGACCAGCTCGCTCGCCGAGCGCGAGTTCATCGACGCCGAGCGTACGATCGGTGCCAGCGCATCACGCATCCTGTTTCGCCATATCCTGCCGCATCTGCTGCCGACGATCATCGTCTGGGGCACGCTCGGCATCTCGACCACGGTGCTGCTCGAAGCAACGCTCAGCTATCTCGGCATCGGCGTGCAGCCGCCGACCGCATCCTGGGGCAACATCATCTTCGAGAACCAGACCTATTTCCAGGCAGCACCCTGGCTGGTCTTCTTTCCAGGTGCGGCGATCCTGGCGCTGGCGCTGGCCTTCAATCTCATCGGCGATGCGCTGCGCGACATCCTCGATCCGACGCAAAGGGGCCGGGCATGATTGCCTATCTCGGCCGCCGTATCATCCAGTCCGTGCTCATCCTGCTCGGCGTCTCGCTGATCACCTTTGCGCTGCTCTACCTGCTGCCCGCCGACCCCGTCCGCCAGATCGCCGGCCGCAGCGCCACGCCCGCGACGGTCGAGAACATCCGCCGGCAGCTCGGCCTCGATCAGCCCTTCTTCATCCAGTACTGGCACTATCTGACCAGCCTGCTCAGCGGCGATCTCGGACGCTCCTACATCCAGCGTTCCGAGGTCACTGAGCTCATCGTCTCGCGGCTGCCGGCAAGCCTGCTTTTGATGGTCGGCGCCATCCTTTGCGAGCTGGCGATCGGCCTGACGATGGGCCTGCTTGCCGCCGTCAGGCGTGGCACCGCCACCGACCAGACGCTGATGGTCGCGTCCTTTGTCGGCGTCTCGGCGCCGCAATTCGTCGTCGGCCTGCTGCTCCTTTATGTATTCGCCGTGCGGCTCGGCTGGTTTCCGATCGGCGGCTACGGCACCTGGCGCCATCTGGTGCTGCCCTCGCTGACCATGGGGATACTCGGCGCCGGCTGGTACGCCCGCATGATGCGCTCGTCGATGATCGACGTGCTGCGCCAGGACTATATGCGGACCGCCCGCGCCAAGGGCCTTGCGCGCGGCGCCATCATCTTCCGCCACGCGCTGCCCAACGCCATCCTGCCGGTCATCGCCATGATCGGCATCGACATCGGCATCTTCATGGGCGGCATCGTGGTGGTCGAAAGCGTGTTCGGCTGGCCCGGCATCGGCCAGCTTGCCTGGCAGGCCATCCAGCGCGTCGACATTCCGATCATCATGGGCGTCACCCTGGTTTCGGCCTTCGCCATCGTGCTCGGCAATCTCCTGGCCGACACCGTCGCACCGTTCATCGATCCGCGCATCAAGCTTAGATGAAAACCAAAAAAGACCGGTAACAACCAGAGAAAGGGAACATGAGATGAAGAAATTCTTGACCTCCACCGTTGCGGTATCGGCGCTCGCGCTGATGCTCGGCATGACAAGCGCCCGCACCGAAGACGCCGTCGATCCGAACGCCAAGCCGGGCGGCGCGATCACCATCACCTACAAGGACGACGTCGCCACGCTCGATCCGGCCATCGGCTATGACTGGCAGAACTGGTCGATGATCAAGAGCCTGTTCGACGGGCTGATGGACTACGAGCCGGGCACCACCAACCTGCGGCCCGACCTCGCCGAGAGCTACGAGATCGCGCCCGACGGCAAGACCTTCACCTTCAAGCTGCGCCAAGGGGTGAAGTTCCACAATGGCCGCGAGATGACTGCCGACGACGTGAAATATTCGCTCGATCGCGTCACCAATCCGAAGACGCAGAGCCCGGGCGCCGGCTTCTTCGGCTCGATCAAGGGCCATGAGGATGTCGCTGCCGGCAAGGCGGAAAGCCTGGCGGGCGTCACCGTCGTCGACCCCTACACGATCAAGTTCGAACTTACCCGGCCCGACGCCACCTTCCTGCATGTCATGGCCATCAACTTCTCGCATGTCGTGCCGAAGGAGGAGGTCGAGAAATACGGCGCGGACTTCGGCAAGCATCCGGTCGGCACCGGGGCGTTCAAGCTCGCCGAATGGATGCTCGGCCAGCGCGTCGTCTTCGAGCGCAACCCGGATTACTGGCACAAGGGCCTGCCGCATCTCGACAAGGTCACCTTCGAGATCGGGCAGGAGCCGATCGTGGCGCTGCTGCGGCTGCAGAAGGGCGAGATCGACATTCCCGGCGACGGCATTCCGCCGGCCAAGTTCCAGGAGGTGATGGCCGATCCCGAGCAGAAGGCCCGCGTCGTCGAGGGCGGCCAGTTGCACACCGGCTACATCACCATGAATACCACCATGGCGCCCTTCGACAATGTGAAGGTGCGGCAAGCGGTCAACATGGCGATCAACAAGGACCGTATCGTTCAGCTGATCAACAACCGTGCGGTGCCGGCCAACCAGCCGCTGCCGCCGTCGATGCCCGGCTACAACAAGGAATTCAAGGGCTATCCTTATGACGTGGCCAAGGCCAAGGCTTTGCTTGCCGAGGCTGGTCATCCCGATGGTTTCGACACGCAGCTGTTCGCCATGAACACCGATCCAAACCCGCGCATCGCCCAGGCGATCCAGCAGGATCTGGCGGCGGTCGGCATCAAGGCCAGCATCCAGTCGCTCGCGCAGGCCAATGTTATCGCAGCCGGCGGCGACAAGGCCGGCGCGCCGATGATCTGGTCCGGCGGCATGGCCTGGATCGCCGATTTCCCCGATCCGTCGAACTTTTACGGGCCGATTCTCGGCTGCGCCGGCGCGGTTCCGGGCGGCTGGAACTGGTCGTGGTACTGCAACAAGGATCTCGACGCCAAGGCGGCGGAGGCCGACTCGATCGTCGACCCGGCCAAATCAGGCGAACGTGCCAAGATGTGGAGCGCGATCTACGGCAAGATCATGGAAGACGCGCCCTGGGCGCCGGTCTTCAACGAGCAGCGTTTCACCTTGAAATCGGCCCGGATGGGTGGCGCCGACAATCTCTATGTCGATCCCGTCCATATCCCGATCAATTATGACAATGTGTATGTGACCGATGTGCAATAACTGCGACTACACCATCCATGGGCGCCATCACCATTTCGGCTGGGACAATTCCTTTGTCCCGACTGAGCGGGTGGCGCCCGGTTCGACGATCGAGTTCCAGTGCCTCGATTCGTCGGGAGGCCAGCTTCAGGCCGACAGCACCGTTGCCGACGTCGCTTTGCTCGACTTCGCCAAGGTGAACCCGGTGACCGGGCCCATCTATGTCGAAGGGGCCGAGCCGGGCGATGCACTGAAGGTGACGATCGAGATGTTCAAGCCGTCCGGCTTCGGCTGGACGGGGAACATTCCGGGGTTCGGCCTGCTCGCCGACGACTTCCCGGAACCGGCGCTGAACATCTGGACATACGACGCCGTCTCGCTCGAGCCGGCGCTGTTCGGCAGGCAGGCCCGCGTGCCGCTGAAACCCTTTGCCGGCACCCTCGGCAACGCGCCGGCTGAAATGGGCCTTCACTCGGTGGTGCCGCCAAGGCGCGTCGGCGGCAATCTCGACATCCGCGATCTCGCGGCCGGCACCACGCTCTATCTGCCGGTGGAGGTGGCCGGTGCGCTGTTTTCGGTCGGCGACACGCATGCCGCGCAGGGCGACGGCGAAGTGTGCGGCACGGCGATCGAAAGCCCGATGGATGTCGTGCTCAAGCTCGACCTGGTCAAGGATGCGCGGCTGAAGACACCGCGCTTCACCACGCCTGGCCCGGTGACGCGCCATCTCGACGCCAAGGGCTATGAGGTGACGACCGGCATCGGACCGGACCTGATGACGGGCGCCAGGGAAGCGGTCTCCCAGATGATCGACCTGCTTGCCGGCCGCTACGGAATGGACCCGGTCGAGGCCTACATGCTGGTTTCGGTCTGCGGCGATCTCCGGATCAGCGAGATCGTCGACATGCCGAACTGGGTGGTGTCGTTCTACTTCCCGCGCTGCGTCTTCGAATGAGCAAAGGCGCAACCAGCAAGCGGACCGGGGCTTTTGCCCCGGCCGTTTCGGTCATGGCCGGACCGGTGCTGGAGATCTCCGGCCTCTCCGTCAGCGTGCGTGGCGAAGATGGCGAGCGGCCGGTGGTATCAGAGCTATCGTTCTCGCTTTCGCGCGGCGAGACGCTTTGCATTGCCGGCGAATCCGGTTCCGGCAAATCGATGACCGCACTGGCGATCATGCAGCTCTTGCCGCAGCCTGCAGCCCGCATATCGTCAGGCACGATCCGGCTTCGCGATATCGATCGACGTGACATCGATCTGGCTGGGCTCGATGAGCGCCAGATGCGGCGCATTCGCGGCGACCGCATCGCGATGATCTTCCAGGAGCCGATGACCTCGCTCAATCCGGTGCTGTCGATCGGCCGACAGCTGGTCGAGTCCATCGAGGCCCATACCGGTCTGTCCCGCGCCGAGGCGCGCCGGCGCGCCATCGAGGCGCTGAAGGCCGTCCGCATCCCGGAAGCCGAAAGCCGGCTAAAACAGTTTCCGCACGAACTGTCCGGCGGCATGCGCCAGCGCGTGATGATTGCCATGGCGCTGGCGCTGAAACCGGATGTGCTGATCGCCGACGAGCCGACGACGGCACTCGACGTCACCGTGCAAGGCGAGGTGCTGGAACTGCTGCGCGATCTGCAGCGCGAACACGGCACCAGCATCATCCTCATCACCCACGACATGGGCGTGGTTGCCGAAATGACCGATCGCGTCGTCATCATGCGGCACGGCCGCATGGTCGAGCAGGGAACAGCCGCCGATATCTTTGCCCGCCCGCAAGCCGACTATACGCGTGAGCTGCTCGCCGCCGTGCCGCGCATTGGTACCGGCGTCGGCCGCCAAAAATCCGCCGAACAAAAATCCGTCGAAGCGGAAATGCCCGCAAGCGTGGCGGTGGTCAACGATCTGCATGTCCATTTCGACCTGCGCGGTGGCTTCTTCGGCCAAGTGAACCGCCGTGTCCACGCCGTCGAAGGCGTCAGCTTTTCGATCGCGCCGCACGAGACGCTGGCGCTGGTCGGCGAATCCGGCTGCGGCAAGTCGACCACCGCCAAGGCGCTGGCCGGGCTTGTGCCCTACCACGGCGATATCGTGATCGGCGAGCGCAATCTGGCGGGCCTTGGCCGTGACCAGCGCAAGGCGGTTCGCCGCGAAGTGCAGATGATTTTCCAGGATCCCTATGCCTCGCTCGACCCGCGCATGCGCGTCGGCGACCTCGTTGCCGAGCCGCTGTTGATCCATGGCATCGCCTCGAAGGAAGAGCGCAGCCAGCTTGTGGCGGCGCTGTTCGAGCGCGTCGGCCTGTCGGCCGACCAGATGGAGCGCTATCCGCACGAATTCTCGGGCGGCCAGCGCCAGCGCATCTGCATCGCGCGTGCGCTGGCGCTCAGACCCAAACTCATCATCGCCGACGAAAGCGTTTCGGCGCTCGACGTGTCGGTGCAGGCCCGCGTGCTCGACCTGCTGAAGGAACTGCAGCGCGAATTCGGCATCGCCTATCTGTTCATCTCGCACGACATGGCGGTGGTCGAGAACATTTCCGATCGTGTCGCCGTCATGTATCTCGGCCAGATCGTCGAAATGGGCACCCGCGACCAAGTCTTTTCGAACCCGCGCCATCCCTACACGAAGCGCCTGATCGAGGCCGTGCCGGTGCCCGATCCGGCAAAGCGCCGGCCGCGTTTCGCGCGTCTCGATCAGGAGATCCCGAGCCCGACTCGAAAAATCGGCGAGGAGCCGCCGAAACTGGCCCTGAAGGATCTTGGCAACGGTCATCTCGTTGCTGTTTCCTAGAGCGGGATGAATTTAGGTTGGCGGGCCGCGCTCGCGCGAGTTTTTGAAGGTGCTGGTGCAGGACGCTGATCTGGATGGGCTGCAGGTCGCAAACATCTAGGATTAGCCGAAGCATCCCTCCACTTCGTCATCCCAGGGC
>NZ_RZSW01000141.1:0-12238 GCF_003997375.1 Mesorhizobium sp. M5C.F.Ca.IN.020.29.1.1
CCGACACGATAGGTGACATATTCGACCAGCGTCGGGCCGAGATTTTTCCGCGCGCGCTCGGCCGCCCATTTCGCCACCGCATGGACGGCGAGATAGTCGTTGCCATCGACCCGCAGCGACGGAATGCCGAAGCCGAGACCGCGGGCGGCGAAAGTGCCGGAGCCGCCCCGGGCGATGCCTTGGAAGGTCGAGATCGCCCACTGGTTGTTGACGACGTTGAGCACGACCGGCGCCTTGTAGGTCGAGGCGAACACCAGCGCCGAATGGAAGTCGGACTCGGCCGTCGAACCGTCGCCGATCCAGGCGGCGGCGATCTTCGAATCATTGCTGATCGCCGAAGCCATCGCCCAGCCGACCGCCTGGATATATTGCGTCGCCAGATTGCCGGAGATCGAGAAGAAGCCGTGCTCCTTCGACGAATACATGATCGGCAGCTGCCGCCCCTTCAGCGGGTCGGCCTCGTTCGAATAGATCTGGTTCATCATCGTGACCATCGGATAGCCGTCGGCGATGAGCAGGCCTGCCTGACGATAGGTCGGAAAATTCATGTCGCCCAGCGCCAGCGCCTTGCGGAAGGCGCAGCTCACCGCCTCCTCGCCCAGATGCTGCATGTAGAAGGAGGTCTTGCCCTGCCGCTGCGCCATCTGCATGCGCGCATCGAAACTGCGCAGCGTCATCATGTGGCGCAGTCCTTCCAGCAATTCGTCGTCGGAAAGCAGGCCAGCCCAGGGTCCGACCGCCTCGCCGGCGCGGTTGAGCACGCGGATGATCGAGAAGGCCATGTCGCGGATGGTGCGCGGATCGACGTCGATCTCGGGACGCGGCACCGAGCCGGCCTTGGGGATGGTCACATTGGAAAAGTCAGGCGTCCCGCCCGGCCGCACCTCCGGTTCCGGCACATGGAAGCGCAATAGTCCCGCATCAGCCATGACCTTCGTCCTCCAATGTTGCCCGGTGCGATCTTTGCACACCGCCAGACCAGTGCCAATTCGCCGGCTGGTGCTTCAACCGGGAACGACCACAGAAAGGCCGCCTCCCCGATACCGCCAGCCAAGATGCAGATATGTCGCCGAAATTTCTTGTCGATCTTCTGGTGCCGCGCGCAACTAGGCGAATGGTCCGGCCTGATTTGGCGCAAGAGCCGGTATTTTTGGGCTTGCAACGGGTTCCTCGCCCCCATGAAATGGGGGAGAGGTGGCTCGGCAAAGCCGAACGGAGAAGGGGAAGGCGCGACCTGAATGATTCAGAGGCTCGCCAGCGTGGTTGCCCCCTCTCCCACCGCTTAACTGCCACCTCTCCCCCGCTTTGCGGGGCGAGGAAACCTGGTCCTGCAAGATCGGCAACCTCTCGAAATTCCTATACCCGGGGAGATGTCGGCGGGACAGAGAGGGCGCTGTGCTATAGGTGTTTCGGAAGATAGCGGCGTCCTTTTGTTCACCCCGCGCCCGCATTCATGCTAACCAGAGCCCATGGCACAGAAGAAAGGTTATGAGGTCGATTCGTGGCTGGCGCGGCCGGATCCGCGCATCTCGGTCGTCCTGCTCTATGGTCCCGATCGTGGGCTCGTCGCCGAGCGTGCAAAGGCCTTTGCCGGCAAAACCGGCCTGCCGCTCGACGATCCGTTCTCGGTGGTCAGGCTGGACGGTTCGGAAGTCGATCGCGACGAAGGCCGCCTGCTCGACGAGGCTCGCACCGTGCCGATGTTTTCGGACCGGCGCCTGCTCTGGGTGCGCAATGCCTCCGGCCAGAAGGCGCTGGCCGACGACGTCAAGGCGCTGACTGCTGAGCCCGCGCGGGACGCGATCATACTGATCGAGGCCGGGGACCTGAAGAAGGGCGTCGGGCTGCGCGCCATCGTTGAGGCGGCGGACATTGCCATGGCGCTGCCGTGCTATGCCGACGAGGCCCGCGACATCGACACGGTCATCGACGACGAATTGCGCAAGGCCGGCATGTCGATGACGCTGGAGGCCCGCCAGGCGCTGCGCCGCAACCTCGGCGGCGACCGGCTGGCCTCGCGCGGCGAGATCGAGAAGCTGGTGCTCTACGCCCACGGCCAGACCGAAGTCGGCCTCGACGACGTCAAGGCGACTTCGGGCGACGTCTCCGGTCTGTCCTTCGACGACGCCGTCGATGCCTTGCTCGAGGGCAAGGTCGGCGATTTCGACATGGCCTTCACCCGCCACTGCCAGTCCGGCGGCCAAGCTTTTCTGGTGCTTTCCTCGGCGATGCGGCAGCTGCAGGCGATCCAGGCGATGCGCGGCCTAATGGACACCGGCGGCCGCAACGCCGCTTCAGTCGTTGCCGCGGCGCGCCCGCCGGTTTTTTTCTCGCGGCGCAAGCTGGTGGAGAAAGCCCTCGAACGTTGGAGCAGCGAGGCGCTTGGCCGCGCTTTGACCCGATTACAGACGGCGGTCCTGCATACCCGCCGGCGGCCGGATCTCTCGGTCGCGCTGGCACGGCAGGCGCTGCTCGGCATTGCTGTTGAGAGCGCAAGGCTGGCGCAGAGAGCCTAATCTCCCCCCTTGCGGGGGGATGTCGCCGAAGGTGACAGAGGGGGTCGCCGCGCGTGAAGTGCCAGCGCTTTCCGCGACGAGAGACGACGTGGGCGAATTATGTGAGACGACCCCTTCTGGCCTGCCGGCCATCTCCCCCTCAAGGCCTCTCAAGCGGGGAGATTGATTGCTCTGACGATTTCGCCAATCACCAGCATCGCAAAAGAAAGGGCCGGCGCAGTGCCCGGCCCTTTTTCCTTATCCATCGACGCGATGCGTTAATCCTAAGCTGGAACCTTATTTGCCGGCTAAATATCTTGTTGCCTCAAGCACCTACCGCTCCTGCTTCAACCGACGGCAGAGCTCGTCGAGCTGCTCCAGCGTCCGGTAAGCGACGCTGATCACGCCGCCGCGTTCCTTGTGCTCAATCGTGACGATCATGCCGATCGTGCCGGTCATCAGCTTTTCCAGCGCCAGCGTATCGGCATCCTTCTGTGTCGGTGCTGCAGGCTGTCGCTTTACCGTTGGAGCGCCGGCTGGCATCTGCGCCAGAGCTTCGGCCTGGCGCACCGAAAGCCCGTCTTCGACGATCCGCTTGGCCAGGCCCGCCGGATCCTGCGCCGTCACCAATGTGCGGGCGTGGCCGGCCGACAGCGCGCCGTCGACCAGCATGTCGCGGATCACGTCGGGCAGCTTCAAGAGCCTCAGCGTGTTGGCGACATGGCTGCGGCTCTTGCCGATAACCTGGCCGAGATCGGCCTGGGTGTAGCCATGATCGTCGATCAGTTGCTGGTAGCCGAGCGCCTCCTCGACCGGATTGAGATCGGTGCGCTGGACGTTTTCGATGATCGCCAGTTCGAGTGCGGTGCGATCGTTGACATCGCGCACGATGATCGGGATCTCGACCAGCCCGGCGCGTTGCGCCGCGCGCCAGCGCCGTTCGCCGGCGATGATCTCGTAGCGGCCAGCTTGCGTCGGCGACGGCCGCGCCACCACCGGCTGTACCACGCCATGTTCGCGGATCGACTGGGCAAGATCGGTCAGGTCGGCGTCACCAAAATGCCGACGCGGATTTTTCGGATTCGGGCTCAGGAACTCTATCGGCACCTTGCCGTCGGCATTCATGCCCTGCTTTTCCACTGCTGCCGGACGATCGATTTCGCCGATCAGCGCGGCTAGTCCTCGCCCCAGTCTTTTTCTTGAAAGGTCTTCGCTCATCGTCTGTCCAGATCGTTTCGGTATCGAATCAGCTTCTGCATGCCGCTATCTAGTTCCCACTTTAGGGCGACATGCATTAGGCGGCGCGCAATTTGCGCTCGCGGCGGATCACCTCGGAGGCAAGCTGCAGATAGGCCTGGCTGCCGGAGCATTTGAGATCGTAGAGGATCGCCGGCTTGCCGTACGACGGCGCCTCGGAGACACGCACATTGCGCGGGATGACGGTTTCATAGACCTTGTCGCCCATATGCGCGCGCACGTCCTGCACCACCTGGTTGGCGAGATTGTTGCGCCCGTCGAACATGGTCAGCACGATGCCCTGGATCGTCAAGTCGGGATTGATCGAACGGCGAACCTGCTCGACCGTCTCCAGCAGCTGGCTCAAGCCTTCGAGCGCGAAGAACTCGCACTGCAGCGGCACCAGCACCGAATCGGCCGCCGCCATCGAGTTCAGCGTCAGAAGATTGAGCGACGGCGGACAATCGATCAGCACATAGCCGAAATTCGCCGAGCGCTCGGCTGACGCGCGCAGGGCGTTGCGCAGCCGCAGCACCCGGTCCGGCGCCGACGCGATCTCCATTTCGATGCCGAGCAGATCGAGCGTTGACGGCACGATCAACAGGCCCGGCACCGCCGTCGGGATCGCCGCCGCCTCCAGATCGAGTTCGCCGGTCAGAACGTCATAGGAGGAAACGGTGCGGTCGCGCCGGTCGATTCCGAGGCCGGTGCTGGCATTGCCTTGCGGATCGAGATCGACGATCAGCACCCGCTCGCCGATCGCCGCTAGCGCCGTGGCCAGATTGATGGCCGTCGTCGTCTTGCCGACGCCGCCCTTCTGGTTGGCTACGGTGATGATTCGGGGGCCATTCTTCATCATGGGTCTATGCCAGAAATTCATTCCGAGGTCGCCGATCTCAAGTCAGTTGGCGCAAATCAGACAGTTCGAGGATGACGCCATGAGCGTCGGTCGCGCTGGCATGTTCTATCAGATCGAACGACCATCGTTGAGCGCTTTCTGCCACTTCGGCGCGGTAATCCCGGCCTTTGTGGAACAGGCCGCACGCGCCCGCCGTCAGCCACGGCGCCGACAGTTCGAGCAGGACCGGAAGCGACGCCAGTGCCCTGGCCGTGACGATTTGAGGTGTCGAAACAAGCGCATAGGCGTCGTCAATACGCCGCGCGATAATGTGGGCGGGCAGGTTGAATTGGCCGACGACCGCTTGCAGAAACGATGCCTTTTTCCGATTGCTTTCAACCAGATCGATGCTGGCGCCGTCACGCTCGGCGAGCAGAAAGGCAATGACCAAGCCGGGAAAACCGCCGCCCGAGCCGAGATCGACCCAGCGCTTCGCCTCCGGTTTGATTCGCGCAACCTGCGCGCTGTCGAGGATGTGCCGACGCCAGACATCGTCCTGCGTCGATTGCGCGGCCAGGTTTATTCGGCGGTTCCATTTCTGGAAGACCGTCTCGAAGTCCATGAGGCGGTCGAATGTTTCACGTGAAACCGGGCCGGCAGCCTCTTGCAGGCTCGCCCATGAGGCAGCGCTCACGCAACATTCCTTCGCCCGGCGGCCTCGGCGTTGCGAACATGCGCGACGATGATCGCCAGCGCCGCCGGCGTCATGCCTTCCATGCGTTGCGCATCGGCGATGGAGCGCGGCTGGCGCGCCAGCATCTTCTGCTTCAGCTCGTTGGACAGACCCGGAACAGAGGCAAAGTCCAGCGACGCGGGGATCAATCGGCTCTCCTCATTTCTGATCTGTGTGACATCGGCCTGCTGCCGGTCGAGATAGACCGAATATTTCGCCTCCGTTTCGAGGCGTTCGGCCGTCTTGGCGTTGATTGCCGCAAACTCCGGAGCAATTCGGGCCATCCAGGCGACGTCGACGCCCGGATAGGCCAGCAACTCATAAGCGGAGCGGCGCACACCGTCCCTGTTGATTTCGAGCCCATGACGCGCCGCTTCGTTGGGGGTCATGGTCGTGCCAAGCGCAACCTTGCGCGCCTTTTCAAGGTCCTGGACGACATCGCCAAACCGATGCATCCGTTGCCGCGAGGCGATGCCGAGCTTCGTGGCCAGCGGCGTCAGCCGCTCATCGGCGTTGTCGGCCCGCAGCGACAGCCGGAACTCGGCCCGTGAGGTGAACATGCGGTAGGGTTCGGCGATGCCGCGGCTGGTCAAATCGTCCACCATCACCCCAATATAGGCCTCGGTGCGGCTGAGCACGATCTGATCGCTCGTCGATGCCTGCCGCGCGGCGTTGAGGCCAGCGAGCAGCCCCTGCGCGCCGGCCTCCTCGTAGCCAGTCGTGCCGTTGATCTGCCCGGCCAGGAAAAGGCCACCAATTAGCTTTGTTTCCAGCGTCGGCTTGAGCTCGCGCGGATCGACATGGTCATACTCGATGGCATAGCCGGGCTGCAGCATGGTTGCACGTTCAAGGCCTGGAATGGTCTTCAAAATGGCAAGCTGCACATCCTCGGGCAGCGACGTCGAAATGCCATTCGGGTAGACGGTGTCGTCGTCCAGCCCTTCCGGCTCGAGGAAAATCTGGTGGCCCTCGCGGTCGCCGAACTTAACGATCTTGTCCTCAATGGACGGGCAGTAGCGCGGCCCTACGCCTTCGATTGAGCCGGAATACATGGCGGAACGGCTCAGATTGGCGCGGATCAGCTCATGCGTCGCCGCGGTCGTGCGCGTGATGCCGCAATGGATCTGCGGGTTGTCGATGCGGTCCGTCATCAGCGAGAACGGCACCGGACGCTCATCCGCCGCCTGGCTCTCCAGCGACGCCCAATCGATCGTTCTACCATCCAGCCGCGGCGGCGTGCCGGTCTTCAGCCGCCCTAGCTTGAAGCCCGCGCGCGCCATGGTGGCGGACAGGCCGAGGCTGGCCTGTTCGTTCATGCGGCCGGCGACGATCTTCTTCTCACCGATATGGATCAGCCCGCGCAGAAAGGTGCCGGTCGTCAGCACCACGGCGCCACAGGCAAGCCTGCGACCACCCGTCAGCAGCGCGGCCGCGATGCGCCCATTGTCGATTTCGAAATCCAGAACCTCGCTCTCGACGACGTCGAGACTGGCCTGCTCGCGAATCGCCGCCTGCATGGCGAGCCGGTACAGCTTCCGGTCCGCTTGCGTGCGCGGCCCGCGCACGGCAGGTCCCTTACGGCGGTTGAGCAAACGGAACTGGATGCCGGCCGCATCGGCGACGCGCCCCATCAATCCGTCCATGGCGTCGATCTCGCGAACCAGATGCCCCTTGCCGAGCCCACCGATCGCCGGATTGCAGGACATGACGCCGATCGTCTCGAAGCGCAGCGTCACCAAAGCCGTTTTCGCGCCTGCGCGCGCGGCAGCGCTGGCCGCCTCGCAACCAGCATGGCCGCCGCCCACCACAACCACATCATAGCGATCGGTCATTTCAGAATCCCGAATTCAAGTCGACCGACACATGTCGCCGACAGCCTGCGCTGTCAAGGACGCTCGACGAATCGTTTCACGTGAAACAATGCAACTGATGCGCTGGCACTGCGGTCTTGGCGGGCGGCGACCAGTCCATCGCAGAGTATCGCGAACCTTCGGAGATTAGTGATCCCCCCTTCGTCATCCTAGGCCGGAGCAGGGGCGAAGCGACGTCGCGGAGACCCTGGGATCCATGCCCTTACCTGACGGCAGTGCACCGGGACCCGAACAGACTGCCCGGCAGCGGCGTTGCTAATGCAACCGACATTTCCAAGCCGCCGCATTCTTCAGCTGGCGTTACGGCATGCATCCTAGGGCCTATACTCCCACCTCGCGTTTGCTCCGCCGAGGATGACGAAGCCATGGAGGGCCTACGCCGATAACAAGGGGCCGAGACCGGTCTCCTCCTGCCGCAACGCTCAGCGTTTCACGTGAATCACCCGAAGCCGGCCGGTCTGCAATGTTTCACGTGAGTCATTTGCCGATACAGAACTGCGCAAAGATGACGTCGAACATGTCCTCGACGTCGACGGCTCCGACAATCCGGCCGAGCCTATCCGCCGCAAGCCGCAATTCCTCGGCCCGCAGCTCCTGCCCGCGCTCACCAGCTGTCACTGCCGCAAGCAGGAAGCGTTTCGTCTCGTTGAGAAGCTCGACGTGCCGCAGCCGCGACGGCAGGATATCGCCTACCGGGCCAATTTGCGCCGCGGCGCGATGGCCGATCTCCGCCAGCAACTCCGCCAGCCCCGTACCGTCCCTGGTCGAGATAACCGCATCATAAGGTGTCCCAAGCAAGGACGCCCGCGGCTTGCCTTGCAACAGATCGACCTTCGTCCCGACCCTCAATGATGGAACACCGGCCGGCAGTGCGCCCGCTGCAATCGGCTCCGCCATATCCTCCAGCACGAGCAGCAGATCGGCAGTCCCGGCCTTGCTCCTTGCCCTTTCGATGCCAATCGCCTCGATCCTGCCAGGCTTCTCCCGCAGACCGGCAGTATCCGTCACTCTTATGCGCATCCCCTCCAGGTCCAGCACCACTTCGAGCAGATCGCGGGTCGTGCCGGGCTCTTCCGTGACGATCGCCGCCTCGCGCCGGGCCAGTGCGTTGAACAGGCTCGATTTGCCGGCATTCGGCGCGCCGAGGATGACGACCTCGAACGCATCGCGGATGATTTCGGCGGCCCGGAACCCCCGGACATGACGTTCGATCTCGTCGATCATCGCCCACACGTCCGACCAGACCGTCTCTGCAACGGAACCCGGCACATCGTCTTCGTCGGCAAAATCGATCTCGGCTTCGATCATCGCCCGCGCATGGATGAGCCGACGGCGCCAGCCCAAATAGAGCTCGCTCTGCACACCCTCGGCATTCTGAACGGCAAAGCGCCGCTGTGCCTCCGTCTCGGCGTTGACGAGATCGGCCAGCGCCTCGGTCTCGACCAGATCGACCTTGCCGTTAAGAAAGGCGCGGCGAGTGAATTCACCCGGCTCGGCATGCCTGACGCCGTCAAAGCCGGCGATCGTCTCCAGCATCTTTGCCACAACGGCGCGCCCGCCATGGACATGGAATTCGGCGATATCTTCGCCAGTGAAGCTGTTGGGGCCGGCAAAGAGAACGACCAGGCCGCTGTCCAGCACCGATCCGTCGGGCGTCCTGAACTTCCGATAGGTCGCAACACGGTTCTCAACCCTGGAACCGGCAATTATTTCGATAACGAATTGACTTTGTGGGCCGGAAATGCGGATCACGGCAACGCCGGCGGGCAGGCGACCGCTCGACAGGGCAACAATGGAATCACCTGAAATCATTTGCCGACCCAGCACAACCGCCCTAGCTTCGCTTATTCATCGACAATTGCCGAGTTATCGACCGTGACATTGCCCGCGCAAAATCTGCTTGCCGAAGAGGCCAGCCCCTATCTGCAACAGCATAGCGGCAACCCTGTGCATTGGCGGGCATGGTCGCCGGCGTCGCTCGCCGAAGCAAGAACGCTTGAGCGGCCAATCCTGCTCTCGGTCGGCTACGCCGCCTGCCATTGGTGCCATGTCATGGCGCACGAAAGCTTCGAGAATGACGACGTTGCCGCCGTCATGAACCGTCTCTTCGTCAATATCAAGGTGGATCGCGAAGAGCGGCCGGACATCGATCAGATCTATATGGCGGCGCTGTCCTCGATGGGCGAACAGGGTGGATGGCCGCTGACCATGTTTCTGACGCCGAACGGAAAGCCTTTCTGGGGCGGCACCTATTTTCCGCGCGAGGCACGCTACGGCCGTCCGGGCTTCGTCCAGGTACTCGAGGCGGTCGACAAGGCGTGGCGGGAGAAGAAAGAAAGCGTTAACCAAAGCGCTGACGGGCTGACCACGCACGTCGAGGCGCGGCTGGCGGGCTCGCATGCCAAGGCCGTGCTCGACCGCGACACGCTGGCGACACTCGCCAACGGCATAGAAGGCATGATCGACAGGGATTTGGGCGGCCTGCGCGGCGCGCCCAAATTCCCCAATGCGCCGTTCATGCAAACGCTCTGGCTCTCCTGGCTGCGCGATCGCCACACAGCCCATCGCGACGCCGTCCTACTCAGCCTCGAGCAGATGCTGCGCGGCGGCATCTATGACCATATCGGCGGTGGGTTGAGCCGCTACTCGACCGATGCCGAGTGGCTGGTGCCGCATTTCGAAAAAATGCTTTACGACAACGCGCAGCTCATTCGGCTGTGCAATTGGGCCTATGCCGCGACCGGCAACGAATTGTTCCGGGTACGAATCGAAGAGACGATCGACTGGCTCTTGCGCGAGATGCGCGTCGACGGCAGTGCATTCGCTGCCAGCCTCGACGCCGACAGCGAGGGCGAGGAGGGACTGTTCTACACCTGGAGCAAGGATGAGATAGAAACCGCTCTTGGCGACGACTCAGCTTTATTTTTCAAACACTTTACGATTGTCGCCCCGCATGGCTGGGAGGGCAAGCCGATCATCCACCAGACCGAAGCCCAGCAAACGCAAAGCGTGGCCGATCGCGACCGGCTCATTCCCTTAAAAGAAAAAATGCTAGCAGCCCGGGAGCAGCGCGTCAGACCCGGGCGTGACGGAAAAATCCTGACCGATTGGAACGGCCTGGTCATCGCGGCTCTCGCCGAAGCCGGTCGTTCCCTGAAACGGATCGACTGGATCGAGGCGGCGGAGCAGGCCTTCGCTGCCATTGCCAGCGCGGGTCGAGACAGTCGCTTGCCGCATTCGATGCTTGGCGCAAAGAGGCTTTTCCCGGCGCTGTCGAGCGACTACGCCGCCATGGTCAACGCCGCGATCTCCTTGTTTGAAGCTACCGGCACATCGCGTTACACCGAGCTGGCCGGCCAATTCATCGCGCAGCTCGATCAATGGCATAGCGATGAGAACAACACCGGCTACTACCTCACCGCGTCGGACAGTGCCGACGTGCCGATCCGTATCAGGGGCGATGCCGACGAGGCTATCCCGTCAGCCACCGGCCAGATCATCGAGGCCATGGTCCGATTGTCCTCGCTTTCGGGCGATCTTGAATTACAGGAAAAGACCTGGAAGGTCGCCGAACACGCGGCCGGCCGTGCGGCGCATCAGGCCTATGGCCAGGCAGGTATCGTCAACGCCTGCGCCTTGGCGATCGAGCCGTTGAAACTGGTGCTGGTGGACGACCAAAAGAACCCCGGGCTTGTTCCGGTTGCGAATCGAAATCCGGACCCCCGCCGGGTCGACACTATCGTGTCGGTCGGCTCGGCGACAAACCTGGCAACGCTGCCAGGCGGCGTTTTGCCGCCAACGATCGAGCCCGGCGCCTGGCTGTGTACCGGGCAGGTCTGCCTACCGGCGATAACGGACCCTGAGGAGCTCGAGCGGCAGTTACGGCGCGGATAGGTGAGGGCCTGCCTCGCCTGACCCCTTACGTGTTCATCGAGTCGAAGAAATCCGCATTCGTCTTGGTCTGCTTGAGCTTGTCGATCAGGAACTCGATGGCGTCGGTTGTGCCCATCGGCGCCAGGATGCGGCGCAGCACGAAGATCTTCTGCAAGTCCTGGCGCGCGACCAGAAGGTCTTCCTTGCGGGTGCCAGACTTGAGGATGTCCATGGCCGGGTAGATGCGCTTGTCCGCCACCTTGCGGTCGAGCACGATTTCCGAATTGCCGGTGCCCTTGAACTCTTCGAAGATGACCTCGTCCATGCGGCTGCCGGTGTCGATCAGAGCGGTGGCGATGATGGTCAGCGAGCCGCCTTCCTCGATGTTGCGGGCTGCGCCGAAGAAGCGCTTCGGCCGCTGCAAGGCATTGGCGTCGACGCCGCCGGTCAGCACCTTGCCGGATGACGGCACGACGGTGTTGTAGGCACGGCCGAGGCGGGTGATCGAATCCAGCAGGATGACGACGTCGCGCCCGTGCTCGACCAGGCGCTTCGCCTTCTCGATCACCATTTCGGCGACCTGGACGTGGCGCACCGCCGGCTCGTCGAAGGTCGAGGAGACGACCTCGCCCTTCACCGAGCGTTGCATATCGGTGACTTCCTCCGGCCGCTCGTCGATCAGCAGCACGATCAAATAGCATTCCGGATGATTGGTGGTGATCGAATGGGCGATGTTCTGCAACAGCACCGTCTTGCCGGTCCGCGGCTGCGCCACGATCAGGGCGCGCTGACCTTTGCCGAGCGGCGCCACCAGGTCGATGACGCGCGCCGAAATGTCCTTCGAGGTCGGAACGTCCATTTCCATCTTCAGCCGCGAGGTCGGATAAAGCGGCGTCAGATTGTCGAAATGGATCTTGTGGCGGATCTTTTCGGGGTCGTCGAAATTGATCGTGTTGACCTTGAGCAGCGCGAAATAGCGCTCGCCTTCCTTCGGGCTGCGGATCGGGCCTTCGACGGTATCGCCGGTCTTTAGCGAGAACCGGCGGATCTGCGACGGCGAAATATAAATATCGTCGGGGCCCGGCAGGTAATTGGCATTGGCCGAGCGCAGGAAGCCAAAACCGTCCTGAAGCACTTCGACCACACCGTCGCCGATGATCTCGATATCCTGGGTCGCCAGCCGCTTCAGGAT
>NZ_RZSW01000142.1:0-12099 GCF_003997375.1 Mesorhizobium sp. M5C.F.Ca.IN.020.29.1.1
CGCCTGGAAGGCGACGGTTTCGACGCGGCATTGGTGCTTGCCGGCCGTCATCGCGGGCAAAACGAATTGCGCATCGCTGAGGCGATCGAGCGTGTCAGGCCCGGCGGATCGATTGTCGTCGCCGGCGCCAAGGACGATGGCATTGCCAGCCTGCGCAAGCGCATCGACGAACTTGTGCCGCTCGATGGCCATTTGCCGAAGCATCACGGCATCGCCTTCTGGTTCCGTCGACCGGCCAACGCCGCGGTAGCGGCAGCGCTTTGCGCCGCCAATCCGACCCTTCTGGTCGAGGGCCGTTTCCGCACCGCGCCAGGCATGTTCTCTTTCGACAAGATCGATGCAGGTTCTAGATTGCTGGTGGACAATCTGCCCGGCGACCTGCGTGGCAACATTGCCGATTTCTGCGCCGGCTGGGGCTATGTGGCGGCCGAGGTCGCCGCCCGCTCACCTGGCATTTCGGCGCTCGATCTCTACGACGCCGAGTTCGATGCGCTGGAGGCGGCGAAAGGCAATATCGGCAATACAGCGGCGGAACCAAATTTCTTCTGGATCGATCTTTTGTGCGAGCCGGTAGAGCGGCGCTATGACGCCATCGTCATGAACCCGCCCTTCCATCGCAGCCGGGCAGCCGAGCCGGAAATCGGCGCCGGCATGATCCGCGCCGCGGCAAAGGCGCTGAAGCCGGGTGGGCGGCTGTTCATGGTGGCGAACCGTCAGCTTCCCTACGAGCCGGTGCTGACGGCCGCCTTCTCCAGCCATGCCGAGATCGCCCGCGATGGCCTGTTCAAGGTTCTCGCGGCGCGCCGCTGAACGCGGAGTTCAGTGCAGATCGGCAGGCGCCGTTCGCGAATCTATGGCCGCGCTCTTCGACCAGTCTGCTTGCCGGCAAGGCCGCCGCATTTTTACGGGCCGAATTAATCTCGTACGTTGTCGGTCTGCTTCAACTCGTCGAGCGTCGGCATCGAGACGATGTGGTAGCCGGAATCGACATAGTGGATTTCGCCGGTGACGCCCGACGACAGGTCGGACAGGAGATAGAGGGCGGAGCCACCGACTTCGTCGATGGTCACTGTACGGCGCAGCGGCGAGTTGCGCTGCTGGTAGGAAAACATATGGCGTGCGTCGGAAATCCCGGCGCCGGCCAGCGTCCGCACCGGTCCCGCCGATATGCCGTTCACCCTGATGCCGCGTGGGCCGTAGTCGTTGGCAAGATAGCGGACGCTTGCTTCCAGCCCGGCCTTGGCCACGCCCATAACGTTGTAGTTCGGCATGACGCGGACGGAACCCGCATAGGTCAGCGTGATCATCGAGCCGCTGTCCTTCATCAGCCTGGCGGCATGACGGGCGACCTCGGTGAAGGAGTAGCAGGAGATGACCATGGTGCGGATGAAATTGTCGCGGCTGGTGTCGGCGTAGGGGCCCTTCAGCTCGTTCTTGTCGGAAAAGCCGATGGCATGAACGACGAAGTCCAGCCCGCCCCAGGCCTTGTCCAAGGTCTCGAAGGTAGCGGCAACCGATGCGCTGTCCTCGACATCGCAAGGGACGACCAGCGACGCGCCGATCTTGTCGGCGAGCGGCTTGACCCGGCGCCCGAAGGCTTCGCCCTGATAGGTGAAGGCGAGTTCCGCCCCATGTTCGGACAGTTTCCGGGCGATGCCCCAGGCGATCGAATGGTCGTTGGCGACACCCATGACAAGCCCGCGCTTGCCCTTCATCAATCCGTCCATGGTCGGCAATCCTTATGCGGAATAGCGCTGGAAAATCAGCGTTGCGTTGGTGCCGCCGAAACCGAACGAATTGGACAAAACGGTGTCGATCCTGGCATCGTCGATGCGTTCCCGCACGATCGGCATGCCTTCGAATTCCGGATCAAGCTGCTCGATGTGGGCGCTCTCGCCGATGAAGCCGCCTTGCATCATCAGGATCGAGTAGATCGATTCCTGCACGCCGGCCGCACCCAGCGAATGGCCGGTCAGTGATTTCGTCGAGGTGATGAAAGGCATCTTTTCGCCGAACACCTCGCGGATCGCGCCCATTTCCCTGGAGTCGCCGACCGGCGTTGAGGTGCCGTGCGTGTTGATGTAGTCGACCGGCGAAGAGACAGTCGCCAGCGCCTGCCGCATGCAGCGCACCGCACCCTCGCCCGAGGGCGCCACCATATCGTAGCCGTCGGAGGTCGCGCCATAGCCGACGACCTCGGCGTAGATCTTGGCGCCGCGCGCCTTGGCGTGCTCGAGCTCTTCCAGGACCAGCACGCCGGCGCCGCCGGCAATGACGAAGCCGTCGCGATCGACGTCATAGGCGCGCGAGGCGGCCGATGCCCGGTCGTTGAACTTGGAGGACATGGCGCCCATCGCGTCGAACAGATCCGACATCGTCCAGTCGAGATCCTCATGGCCGCCGGCGAAGACCATGTCCTGCTTGCCCCACTGGATAAGTTCGTAGCCATTGCCGATGCAATGCGCCGATGTCGAGCAGGCCGAAGAGATCGAATAATTGACGCCGTGGATCTTGAACCAGGTGGCGAGTGTCGCCGAAGCGGTCGACGACATCGCCTTCGGCACGGCGAACGGGCCGATGCGCTTGGGGCTGCCGTTCTTCAGCGTGGTTTCGGCGGCCTCGACGATGGTTCGGGTCGATGGTCCGCCCGATCCCATAACAATGCCGGTGCGCTCATTGGTGATGTCGTTCTCGCCAAGTCCAGCGTCCACGATAGCCTGGTCCATTGCGACATGGTTCCAAGCCGCACCTTGCGACAGGAAGCGCATGGCGCGACGATCGATCAGCGCAGAGGGGTCGAGCGTCGGCGCCCCCCAGACCTGGCAGCGGAAGCCGTGTTCGGCGAAGGAATTGGAGAAGCTGATGCCGGATCTGGCATCGTGGAGCGAGGCCTGCACCTCGTTGGCATTGTTGCCGATCGACGACACGATGCCGAGGCCTGTAACTACGACCCGTCTCATTCGCAACTCCTTCCAGCGCATGAGCCCGAAACCTGTCGGACAAGGATCATGCGCAAATTAAAGTTCTGCAGCTTCCTTTTGCGCGTCCCAGGGACTCGCGGCGCTGTGGAGGCGCCGGTCAGGCGGCGGCCGATTGCTTGGACAGACCCACCTTGAGATCCGTTGCTGCGTATATGGGTTCGCCATCCGCCTTCAGCCAGCCATCGGCGATACCAAGCACCAACCGCCCGCGCATCACGCGCTTGAAGTCCACGCCATATTCCACCTTCTTAACCGACGGCGTCACCATGCCTTTGAATTTCACCTCGCCGGTCGAGAGCGCCATCCCCTTGCCCGGCTCACCGAGCCAGCCGAGGTAGAACCCCGTCAATTGCCACATGGCGTCGAGGCCCAGGCATCCCGGCATGATCGGATTGCCGATGAAATGGCAGGCGAAAAACCACAGATCCGGCTTGATGTCGAATTCCGCGCGAATGAAGCCCTTGTCGAAGGCACCGCCCGTCTCGCTGATTTCGGTGATGCGGTCGAACATCAGCATCGGCGGATAGGGGAGCTGGGCGTTTCCAGGTCCGAACAGCTCGCCGCGGGCGCAGGCAAGCAGTTCTTCGTAATCATAGCTGGATTTGGAAACCGCCATCAATCTCGTCCCCGTAATCGTCCGGGCGGTAGCGCGCCCTTGTCGTTGGTTTCCTAACACAATCTATTTCAGGCCGGAAACCGGCGTTTGCGCTTAACCTGCCCGTCTGCCTGGGTCAATGCGCGCTATTGATCGTATTCGGCCGACAGAATATATGTCGGGGGTGTCCAGTTTCGGTCGATGTTCGTTTTTTGCCATTCTGGGCATGTCTTGAGGCGAAACTGTGAGCTTGGACGGATAGATGGATCTGGGCTGCCGAAAGGAAAATGTCGCTGTGGACAAGCGGGTTCGCGAAGCTGGCCTGAGGCCGACGCGTCAGCGCATTGCGCTGGCCGATCTGCTTTTCGCCAAGGGCGACCGCCATCTGTCGGCTGAGGAACTGCACGAGGAGGCGATCGCCGCCGGAGTGCCGGTGTCGCTCGCCACCGTTTACAACGCCCTTCATCAATTCACCCAGGCGGGCCTTCTGCGCATCCTGGCCGTCGAGGGGTCGAAGACCTACTTCGACACCAACACCTCCGATCATCACCATTTCTACATTGAAGGTGAAAACAGGATCTTCGATATCGCTAGCGGTCCTGTCACGGTTTCCAACCTGCCGGAGCCGCCGGAAGGCACGGAGATCGCCAATGTCGACATCGTGGTGAGACTGCGCCCCAAACGCCGCGACTGATTGGCTTCATGAGGCCGTGAGATACGGTCTCGGCCGGGATCCCCGAACCGCCAAGAGGAGGTTAGTTCTTGACCCGTTCGCCCGGATAGGCGCCCCAGACAAGCGACTGGGCGAGCCAGCCGGTGTGGCCGTTGAAGGTCATCTCGCACCACTGGCCGTCACAGGACTTGATCGTGCCCATGGCGCCCGGCTCGATGATCGCGACGATGCTGGCATCCTTTTCTGGGTCGTCGAGAAGGTTGACTCGGGCATCTTTGCCCCGCTGCCAGGGTGCTACGATGGCCGTGCGGCGGCCTGAAAGCAGCGACTGGTTGATCCAGCCTTCCGAGCCGTCGGCATCGCGCACACGACGCCAGGTGTCGAATTCCTGGATGATCTCCATCGGCAGGCCGGGCTTCATATACATCCAGTCGACGGAATAGTTAACGCCTGGTCCGACGCGGGAGTTGACGCGGCCCGCTTTCAGGCTGACGAAACGCGGCAGCGGCAGGCCGCTCGGCCCGAGCGTTGCGCTCTGGGCGGGTGCTGCTGCATTCTGTGCCGCCACATGAGGGGAATAAAGGAGAGCGCCGAGAAATGCTGCGCTGAGGGCCAGGCGGAGCGACGCGAAACCAGACACTTTCATTCCTTTCGGCGCCGGCTCATCGGCCTTGGCGCCCCTTTTTCTTTGTCTTCGGCGGAACCTCTTGTTACATGGAGAACTGGCACCGCGACCGGCCTGCAGTTTCGCCTGTCTTGGTTAAAGAGGTCTCAACGAGGTCGGGTTTCGAGGAAACAATGGTAGGCAGAAAAAGGCCCCTCGTCGTCATCACGCGCAAGCTGCCCGACCCGGTCGAGACCCGTATGCGTGAGCTGTTCGACGCCCGGCTGAATGTCGAAGACAGGCCGATGACGCAGCCGGAACTGGTCGCGGCGGTCAAGGAAGCCGACGTGCTGGTGCCGACCATAACCGATCATATCGACGCAGCGCTGATCGCTCAGGCTGGCGACAACCTCAAGCTGATCGCCAATTTCGGCAACGGCGTCGACAAGATCGATGTGGCGGCAGCAGCGAAGAAGGGCATTTCCGTCACCAACACGCCGAACGTGTTGACCGAGGATACGGCCGACATGACCATGGCGCTAATGCTGGCGGTGCCGCGGCGGCTGGCGGAAGGCGCCAATGTGCTGACCGGCGACAAGAAATGGGCCGGCTGGTCGCCGACCTGGATGCTCGGCCGACGTATCTGGGGCAAACGCCTCGGCATTGTAGGCATGGGCCGCATCGGCACCGCCGTCGCCCGGCGGGCCAAGGCCTTTGGCCTGTCGATCCACTATCACAACCGCCATCGCGTGCTGCCGGCGGTCGAGGATGAGCTGGAGGCGACCTACTGGGAAAGCCTCGACCAGATGCTTGCCCGCATGGACATCATATCGGTCAATTGTCCGTCGACGCCGGCAACCTTCCATCTGCTCTCAGCGCGGCGGCTGGCGCTCCTGCAGCCGTCCGCTTACATCGTCAACACAGCGCGCGGCGACATCATCGACGAGGACTCTCTGGTCAAGCTGATCCAGGACGGCAAGATCGCCGGCGCCGGCCTCGATGTCTACGAGCATGAGCCGGCGCTGAACAGCAAATTGCTGAAGCTCGCCGCCAAGGGCAAGGTCGTGCTGTTGCCGCATATGGGGTCGGCGACACTCGAAGGCCGCATCGACATGGGCGAAAAGGTGATCATCAACATCCGCGCCTTCTTCGATGGCCACCGCCCGCCGGATCGCGTACTGCCGCTGCGGACGTGACCGGCCACGATCGCGGCTCGTGCGACCGTCCGTTCATCTGAGGTTAGCAAAGGCTTACGAAATCACTTTGCGCATGGTGATCGAGGTCGGACGGTCGTAGCCCTTGTGCGCCGTCCTTTCCGTTTCGCGAAAGCCGAGACGGGCAAAGGCGGCGTGATTTCCGGTCAGTTCGATCCGCGTCTGAAGCTCGATCGCAGGCTTGCCGCGGTCGCGGGCGAGATCCTCGACCGCTTGCATCAACTGCCTGCCAATGCCTTGTCCCTGAACGCCCGGTTCAACCGCGAGCTTTCCGACATATAAATCATTGGCCCGCTCCAGAACAAAAACGCAGCCGACGATCCTGCCGTCCTTCAGCGCCGCAAAGCCCGTCTCTTGCCGGGCCTTGTCCCGAAGATTCTCGACCGTGAGCCGATGCGCCGAGGATGGTGGATCGATGAGGCCGTCCATCGAGGCGAAGGCGCGCCTGATCAGCGCCAGCACCTCGTCCCAGCGATCGAAATCGGGCGGAAGCTGCTCGGCGGAAACCAGGCTGCCCAAGATCTAGTTTCTCTTGTAGCGGATCGTGTCGAAGCGCGCGGTCAATGCATCGTAAAGCAGCAGCCGGCCGACCAGCGGCTCGCCGATGCCGGCGATCAGCTTGATCGTCTCCATCGCCTGCAGCGTCCCGATGACGCCGGTCAGCACGCCGAGTACGCCGGCGACGGCACAGGACGGTACCAGGCCCGCCGGCGGTGGATCCGGAAAAAGATCGCGATAATTTGGATTCGGGTTGCCGTCCGTGCCGGTCTCGAACGGTTTCAGCACGGTCACCGAGCCGTCGAAGCGGCCGACGGCGGCATGGACCAGCGGCCGTTTTCCCGCGGCGCAGGCGTCGGCCACCGCATAACGTGTTTCGAAATTGTCGGAGCCGTCGACGACGATGTCATAGCGGGCGAGGAGGTCAGGGGCGTTGTCCGCCGTCAGCCTGAGATTGTGCAGTTCCACGGCGACGTTGGGATTGATGCGGGCGATCGCCGTTTTGGCACTGTCGGTTTTCGCCATGCCGACAGCATCGGTGCCGTGGATCACCTGTCTTTGCAGGTTCGACAGTGAGACGCTGTCGTCGTCGACGATGCCGAGTGTGCCGACGCCGGCTGCGGCCAGATATTCGAGCACCGGCGCTCCGAGCCCGCCGGCGCCGATGACCAGGACCCGCGCCCGCTTCAGTCGCTGCTGGCCGGCGCCGCCGATTTCGGGCAGCACGATGTGGCGGGCGTAGCGTTCGAGTTCTTCGTCGGTTAGCGTGGTGGTGATCATCGCCGGACCATATAGTGGAAGAAAAACCTTGTCAGGCGTCAATTCACGTCACCCGCAAAGCCTGCCCTCGGGCTTGGCCAGAGGGTGCGCAGCAGTTGGGATAACGATATCCAAGAAGTCAAATGGTTGGGCTAACCATGCCATGATCGACGGTCAGGAACTGCGCGCGTCCCTTGAGACTGGAAAACAGCGCCGCATCGGTTCCGGTCATGAAAGCCTGGCAGTTCAGCTCTTCGAGGATCGAGAACAGCGCGGCACGCCGGCCGCCGTCGAGATGGGCGGCGATCTCGTCGAGCAGCAGGATCGGCGTCATGCCCGACATCTCGCCCGTCAGCCGAGCATGCGACAGGACCATGCCGACCAGCAGCGCCTTCTGCTCGCCGGTCGAACACAGTTCGGCTGGCATCGCCTTGGGCCGGTGCCGCACTACGAGATCCGAACGGTGCGGGCCGTCGAGCGTGCGCCCGGCGGCGCGGTCGCGATCGCGGCCTTCGGCAAGCGCTTGGCGAAACCGCTCCTCGACATCGACAGCCGCGGTGGTGCCGACTTCGCTTTCCAACGTGCCTGACAGGCCGATGTCGGCTTGCGGAAACGGGCCGGCGCGTGGCAGCCTGTCGATCATGGCGGCGAGCAGGCGCACCAGTTCGGCACGCGCCGCGGCAATCGCTACACCGGTTTCGGCCATTTGCGTCTCGATCGCATCGAACCAGGCTCCGTCACGCGAGCCTTCGGCGAACAGCCGATTGCGGCCGCGCATCGCTTTTTCGTAGTCTAGCGCGCGCTGGCCGTGGCCCGGATCGATCGCCAGCACCTGCCGGTCGAGAAAGCGCCGGCGGTCTGCGGCCGGCCCGGTGAACAATGCATCCATCGCCGGTGTCAGCCAGACGACGCGCAGCCATTCCAGCATGTCCTCCGCCGAGCGCGCTGCCGCGCCATTGATCCGCACCCGCCGGCCGCCCTCGCCAGCGGCATCGCCGCCTGCAATGCCGGTGCCGATCTCGATCGGTCCGTCCGGCCCATCGAGCCGGACATGGATGGCAAAGCCGCCGTCCCCGCCTTCGCGCGCCACGTCGGCATAAGGTGCACGGCGCAGGCCGCGACCCGGCGTCAGCAGGGAAATCGCTTCCAGCAGGTTGGTTTTGCCGGCGCCATTGTCACCGGAAAAAACCACGGCGCCGGGGTCGAGGTCGATCGACAGTGTTGCGTAATTGCGGAAGTTCGTAAGTGACAGCTTACTTATATGAGTCTGCTGGTCGCGGTCAGACTGCTTCGCAACTCCGGTCATGACAACAAGATGGCCTCGTTCGGGCCTATACCCGCATCGGCATCAGCACGTAGAGCGTGGTTTCGTCGGCCATGTCGTGGATCAGCGTCGGCGAACCGGCGTCCGCCAGCATGAATTTTGCCTCAGTGCCGGTCAACTGGGCAGCGACGTCGAGCAGATATTTGGCGTTAAAGCCGATTTCGATCGCGTCGGACGAATAGTCCGCGGCCAGTTCTTCTGTGGCGCTACCCGAATCCGGATTGTTGACCGCAAGCGTGACCTGGCCTTCTCCAATCGAAAGCTTCACTGCCCGGCCGCGTTCCGACGAAATGGTCGAGACGCGGTCGACGGCGGCGGCGAAACTCTGGCGGTCGATGATCAGCTTCTTGTCGTTGCCGGTCGGGATGACCCGCTGATAATCCGGGAAGGTGCCGTCGATCAGCTTCGAGGTCAAAACAACACTGCCGATGGTGAAACGGATCTTGGTGTCGGACAATTCGGTGGTCACGGCGACGTCCGGGTCATCGACAAGCTTTTGCAGCTCGCTGACCGTCTTGCGCGGAATGATGATGCCCGGCATCCCTTCGGATCCTGCCGGCGCGTCGATCTCGGCGCGCGCCAGCCGATGGCCGTCGGTCGCTACCGAGCGCAGCTTCAGCTTGCCGTCGGCGTCATGCGTGTGCAGGTAGATGCCGTTCAGGTAGTAACGCGTCTCTTCGGTGGAGATGGCAAATTGGGTCTTCTCGATCAGGCCCTTGAGCGCGACCGAATCGAGCCGAAAGATATGCGAGAACGATCCGGCCGAAAGCGCCGGGAAATCGGATTGCGGCAGACATTGGAGACGGAAGCTCGAGCGGCCCGACGTCACCGTCATTGCGTTGCCGTCCTCGTCGGTCTTCAGCATGACCTCCGCGCCGTCGGCGAGCTTGCGCACGATGTCGTAGAGCAGATGCGCCGGGACCGTCGTCGCCCCGCCGCGCTCCACCTTGGCGGGCGTGGCTTCGGTCACCTCCAGATCGAGGTCGGTTGCCTTCATTTCGAGGGTGGCGCCTTCGGCGCTCAGCAGCACGTTCGACAGGATCGGTATGGTATTGCGCCGCTCGACCACGCGATGAACGTGGTTGAGCGACTTCAGGAGATTTGACCGTTCCAGGATAACACGCATGACGAAACAGGCTCGCTTGAACGAATGAGCGGGTCTCCGGCAAGCGGCAACCCGCGAAAGGTCTGAACAGGCTCAGAAACTGACAGGAAAAAACCCGTAAACGCAAGCCCGCGCTACCGGTTCGGACCGGTTACTCGGGCTTTCTGGGGATAAAACTGGCGAAGTCCGCTAGCCGGCGTTTTTCGGGCCGGTTAGGCCTGATCGTTGATCAGTCTTCTCAGCAATTCGAGCTCCTGCGCCAGCGTGTTGTCGACGCCTGAAAGATCCTCGATCTTGCGGACGGCATGCAGCACCGTCGTGTGGTCGCGGCCACCGAAACGCCGTCCGATCTCCGGCAAGGAGCGCGGTGTCATCACCTTGGACAGGTACATGGCGACCTGCCGCGGCTTGACGATCGTACGCGTGCGCCGGTTGGACAGAAGTTCTGTCTTCGACACATTGTAGTGGCGCGCGACGATGCGCTGGATGTCCTCGATTCGCACCCGCTTCGGCTCGCCCGAACGATAGATGTGGCCGAGGATCTCGTCGATGCGGTCGATGGTGATCTGCGGTTCGAACGACTGGCGAAACAGAAGCTGGTTGAACGCACCTTCGAGTTCGCGCCCGCTGCCGGTCACCGTGCGAGCGACATGGTTGAGGATCTCGTCCGAGATGTCGAGCGACGCATCATCGGCCTTGGCGGTGGCAAGGCGCAGCTTGAGCATGCCGATCCGCATGGCGAAATCCGGCGCCGACATTTCGAGCGCGACGCCGCCGTTGAGGCGGGAGCGGACGCGAGGCTCCAGCGATTCCAGTTCCGACGGCGGCCGGTCGGCCGCGACCACCACCTGCTTGGCGCTGTCGAGCAGCATGTTGATCAGATGGCAGAATTCATGCTGGATCGACTTGCCTTGCAGGAACTGCATATCGTCGATGATGAGAAGATCGATGTCGCGCAGCTGTTCCTTCAGCGTCAGCGCGTTGTTGTCGCGGATCGCGGTGGCAAACCGCCACATGAAATATTCGGCGGTGAGATAGACGACACGCGACTTCGGATTCTGCTTCAGCGATTCCGCCGCGATCGCCTGCAGCAGGTGAGTCTTGCCCAGCCCCACCGTCGCGTGAAGAAACAGTGGATTGAAGCGCACCGCGCTCGACTGCGATTCCGCCACCGCTTTGGCGGCGGCGAAAGCCACCCGGTTTGACGGTCCCTCGATGAAGGAGCCGAACGTGTAGCGCGGGTCTAGCGGCGAACCGAGCACATTGTGCCGGAACTCGGTCTCTGCAGGCGTTCCCGGGCGAGGTGCCGGTACCCGCTCCAGCCTGCCGGGGCTTGCTGTTCCCGCGGCCAGCGCCGTTTGCGCTTGCCTGGTCATCTTGCGCGCCGGGGCCACTTCGGGCTCGACGCCGTTGCGCCCCGGGCGGGTAGCGGTGCGCACGACGATCTCGATCTTGAGGATTTCAGGATCCTCGTGTTTCCACAGCTCGGCGATGAGGTCGAGATAGTGGCCGTTGATCCACGAGCGCAGGAAGGCGGTGGGAACCGAGATGCGGACAATGCCCCGGGACGCCTCGGCGACCTTCATGCGTCCGAACCAGCTCGAATAGACTTCGGTTCCAAGACGCGCCTTCAACTGGGCCTTCACCCGGTCGAACTTTTGTTCCGCGTCGATGGAAGCCGACATATCGTCCCCTTCGGTTAAGGTTCCAGGGAATGGGAGGTCGCCCGTAAGCTCCCTTTCGATGCCGCTCTGCATGATCGAGTTCCTTGTCCTTTTGTACCTTTTCCGCCGGGAATGCGCCTCCTGCATCCATGTTTCCGGCGTCCGTGTCCTCGCTGCGACACCATCGCCGCCGCCGGCAGATGATGTCGCCTCATTGTCAGGGAACCGGCGCCGCCTCATCAGAGCCAGCCCGCTTTGGTCATGTCAGGGCATACAACTCCCTCCGGCGAAAACGCCGGCGCGTTATTGATCTGCCATGTACAATTACGCCAATCCCCTACCGTATCGAAAAGACAAACCAAGCCCGTACGCGGAAATGATCCACGTCACGAATTCTGCCATTTTTTGGTGGCCGATTCAGGCTGGGTTAAGGGCCAACGGCCCGTCCCTCTCGATAGACCGACATTAACGAAATCGCTGTGGATAGGGCAAGGCCACGCCTAACGGATTTTTAAGGAATGTGGTTAGCGCAGACGGGTTCGGAGCCTGCGTTGCACTGGCATGTTTTGACAAAGCCATTGTGATTCAAACCCTTTTCCGGCGAATATGAAAAAGGCCGCATCGCGCGAAATTTTCTGAAATAATTTTCTTGACAGGCAAATGTACCCCATCCCCCGCGCCC
>NZ_RZSW01000143.1:0-12085 GCF_003997375.1 Mesorhizobium sp. M5C.F.Ca.IN.020.29.1.1
ACATTGCGCCAGCAGCTGCCTCACCCGAGAGCTATAAATAGTCGCGGACAAACGTGCCCGCGGTGTGAAGAGCGCGCCAACCGGCACTCAATCCTGCATTCCAAACCGGCCAGGCATGAATCATATGCGGCCAAATTTCGAGACGTACCTTGACGTCAGCCGCGCCAGCGGCTGCCGCGAGCCGAGTTGCGTCCGACAACAGCGTCTCGGCCGAACCGACTTGTATCAGCATTGGGGGAAATCCGCTCAGATCGGCGAACAACGGCGAGATCCGGGGATCGCGCCGGCCAACGACATGGGAGGCATAGGCGGTCGCCAGTTCCTCCAAATACGCCCGGTGGATGATAGGGTCGATCGCGTCCTTAGTTGATAGTGTCGCGCCGGACATCGAAAGGTCTGTCCAGGGGGAAACCAGCCAAAGACATCGCGGCAACCGCTCCCCTGCCGCGCACAATATGCTTACCAAGCACAGGGTGAGGTTGCCGCCCGCACTGTCTCCACCAACCACGATGCGATCCGGCGCGATCCCTTGCCGGCTCAGAAAGCGCCATGCGGTGAGTGCGTCTTCATGTTGCGCAGGGAAAGGATGTTCCGGTGCGCGTCGATAGTCGATCGCGAGGGTACGCATTCCCATTGCTCGACCTGCCTCGGTCACCATTCGACGATGACTTTTGAGAGAGCCGGAGCAGTAGCCACCACCGTGGAAAAAGAGCAGAACCTTATCCCTGTCACTCTCAGGCGCTAGGGACCACTCGCCCTCAAGGCCATCGAAAACCACATCCTCGCATCGGATGTCGTCCGCAATCGGCCACACCGAACCAACCTCATCGAGCCGTGCCCGGCGTTCGTCCCAGCCCACCGGTCGTGGCTTTGACGTCAACAGGCTGCGGACGGCGTTGATCTCTGTCAGATCGAGGTGTTCATCCACATCGCTCATTTTGCATTCCTACCCCATCAGGCATAGAAAACCGGCGGACAGCAGCAGCCACATGTCATCCATAAAGCGCAATGCCAGCGCTGGGAGTTTTTCGTTACAATTGCGGCATAGCACGGGACGACAGGTCGCCCACAAACCCGCTCGTCATCTTTTAGCACTGACCCACCCCCCGCACATGGTCGAATATTGCCGCTTCGGGTTCGTTCTACGACCCCTTATCGGACCAAGATCATCCTCGCTGCTGGCGCCTGCAGCGGGCTTGGGCGCAACACCGCACTCTCAGCATCGGACGCCGCGGCGGTGACGTGTTATCACCTACCATAGCCGGAGCGAGGACGCTTGGGCCGTCGTCGCGGAGACAGGCAACGGGTTGCAGGACGGGAGCGTCTGCTCCTTAGAGCGGACCTGCTGTCTCGGCCAGCGCATCTGCCTGGTGAACATCTGCCTCCGATGATGCATGAGACCCACAGGCGCACGGATCAAGCCGACGAATTCTCATTGAGCGGAACGGATAGGGCGCAAGCTTGCGTTGCATGGCGAGGACCCGCGGAGCGTCAGTCCGTTATGCGAATGACACCGGGTGGAAAGATATCATAGCTCGGGGCCAGCTTGTCGCAGTTCTTCCCGACGGCGGCAGACCAGACGAGGCACACGGTCTCGTCCTTCCGACTTAGCTCGGAAGAGTGCCAGATCGGCGGCATTGACAAAATCGCTGGAGTCTCGTTCTCGTTGGTCACCGTTGTTCCGACGCTGATGGTCACGCGATCCTTGGCCGTGCTGTTCAAAGTCCCGCACGCCCTGCACGCGCCGCTCTGCGAGGTCCCCGGCCCTTACGGATCGCCGGCATCCCGGACGAACCGCTTGACGCCTCATAGCGGTGACGGAGCCTTAGGTGGCAGCTTCGCGGCGGGCCGAAACCAGCCCATACCGGGCACAGAGCTCGGTCACACTTCCGGGATCCATGTCGAGCTCGTACTTCCGGAGTAGCCCGGGCATCTTGGTTTGATCGGGCCACAGCGCCGCGAGCTCTCGGAAGTAGTTCTCGAATCCCGCAGGAGAGATCAGCTCGATGATTTCGCACGGCTCGTCACCAGCGTTCCAGAAGGTGTGCCACTGGTTGCGCGGCTTGAACATCCAGGTACCTGGTTCAGCGGTGACGACATCATCGCCAAGTAAAGCCGCGAGCCGGCCGGTGAGAACATAGGAATACTCGTCTTCCCGATGATGCCGATGAAGCGGCGCCGCCAGCGCATGAGGGGCAAGAGCGTGGTGAACCACTGAGAAGCGCTTGTCGCTCGCTGCGCCGTCAATTTTCCAGTGGATACCGAAACCGCCAATTGCGAAGGAGTCGCCGGCACTATGCGGGATAGTGATGGGGGCAGCCATGGCTCCCTCCTTGGCTGATGATCGGTGAACGTTTATGTTCACTCATCGATAAACTCGGATTCGGCTCTCGTCAAGATGGGTAATCACGTGCGTTCACCGAAAGTGCCACCTCGGCGCTACACCCTCAAGTCCCGGGCCGACAAACAGGCTGAAACCCACCGGGCACTCGCGCGCGCGGCATCCGAGTTGCACCATACCGTGGGGCCTTCGCGAACCACGATCAGCGCGATAGCCGAAAAGGCCGGGGTGCAGCGCCTCACGGTGTATCGCCACTTTCCCGACGAGGAGGCGATCTTCACCGCCTGCACCGCCTATTCGTTCGAGCTCGACCCCCCGCCGAGGCCAGATAGATGGATCGGCATTGAGAACCCGCAGGAGCGCCATCGGACGGCGCTCAAGCAGCTCTACGGTTACTACCGCCGCAAGCGTCAACTCCTCGCCAACCTTTACCGCGACGCCGAGATGCCAGTGGTGGCTGCTGCGCTGGAGCGGAGGCGTACGCTTCTCCAGCGAGCAGCGGAGATACTGCATGCCGGCTGGAAGGTAAGTCCAGCCCGGCTCCGATTCTTCAGCGCAACCCTCGCCCACACCCTCGAGTTCTCGACCTGGTTGTCGTTCGCCGAGGGACAAGGCCTGTCCGATGCTGAAGCCGTTGAGCTTGCCGTCAGTCTCGTGACATCATCAGCGCGCTGAATATTACAGTTCGTGCGCGTATCGGGCCGCACCTGTTCGCGTCGTGATGACGGCGTAGCCCGTCCGCTTCTGGGCTCATTTCCTATCTTTCGACCACTCAGGGTCGAAAGGCCCCTACCCTCCTTGGAGACGGTGGCTGAATGGGAGACGGGACATCGGAGATGCAGGCGCGTCGGCCAGGACCTTTCCATAAGCCTCATTGCAAGATCGGCAAGGTTGCCCGCGATCCCCTGCTTTCGGTCAAAGGTTTTTGGGACATCGGAGTGCGAGACGCGACGGCAATCTGGATCGTCCATTATGTCGGTCGCGAGATCCGGGCGCTCGACTATTGCGAGGCGGTACGTCAGCCGCTGGCAGCGCATTTGGAGTGGCTTCGCACCAAGGGTTACGGCGGCGCCGAATGTTTCCTACCGCATGATGCTTCCCATGAAACGCCGTCACCGCGATCCGATTCGAGGACCACATCCGCTCCGCCGGCTTTGACGTCACGACGGTGCCAAACCAGGGCAAAGGCGCGGCCCTGAAGCGTTTCGAGGCAGGCCGCCGGCTGTTCCCGGCCTTCTGGTTCAACGAAGCGACGTGTTCGCCGGGTTTGGACGCCTTGAGATGGTACGAGAAGTACGACGAGGCGCGCAACATTGGTCTCGGACCGGAGCATCACTGGTCGAGCCACGGCGCCGACGCATTCGGCCTGATCAGCGTGGCTTATGGGGAGCCGAGAAAGCAGCCAGTGTACGTGACGCCAGATCTGCGCTGGGTTGTGTGAGGCGCTCGTGCCGGTGGGCTAGAGCTTCAGCTTTGCCCTTAATGCGTCGATGCGCTTGGAAGCCTCTGCCTTGCTGAGGCTCTCTTCAAAGTTTTCCTCATCCTCCGCCTGCTCACATAGGGTTTTCAGGTACGATGCTTGCGACGGGGTCATCGGATCCTCGCCGCTCACCCATTCATCGGGATCTTTGTCGACATTGGCCGAGGCATCAGTTTTGGCGCGCGGGTCTTCCATGGCAATCTCCTATCGTGGCAGGAGGAATGCCTTTGATCTCTTTTTGTTCCTTGGCGGACTTGGCTTTTTGACCGTTGTGAGCACACTGCAAATGGTGGTTTGCATTTTGCACACGCTAGGAATTTGAACCATGTCGAGCGCGGTCGCCTACTATCGGTCTCAACACAAAGGCAGGGTCGGTCTGGCCTCGGCATCGGGGCGCAACGCGCTGCGGTTGCCCGCTTCGCCGAAACCGGGGATTGCAATCGTCCTTGAGTTCACCGAGATCGAGACAGGAAAGGGAGCAGACGCGCTCGATCGGCGCCCACAACTGACAGCCACCCTCGCCCTCGCCCGCCAGGCCAAATGCCCCGGTCGTCGTGGCAAAGCTCGATCGCCTCTCCCGAGACCTCGCCTTCATTGCCGGCCGTGCAGCGGGTTCCGTTCATGTCGCCGAGCTCGGCGCCGATGCCGATCCCATCATGCTGCACCTTTACGCGGCACTGGCAGAGAAGGAGCGCCGGCTGATCTCGGAGCGCACAAGAGCCGCCCTCGCTTCGCGCAAAACGACAGGCATCAAGTTCGGCCAAGCCGACCAACACCGCCGAAGCTGCGGCTAAGGGCCGGAAGATACCGATTGCTGAAGATGATCGATTTGCCCAGACGATGCTGCCAATCATCGCCTTGATTCAGCGCCGTTCGGACAGCACGCAATGGCCAATGGCAGGTGTCGAATTGCGAAACATCTTAGCGCGGTCAACGAACATCTTTTGAACGTTGGATTTGTTTTTATAGGCGGGAAGTTCACAAACGCTCCGCGGGGGGATGTCTTCGGAAAAGAAGACGGACCACGACCCGCGCTCGGCGGACGGGCCGGTGCAACTGCCTGTCGAGCATCCCTGCCCGGCAGGCCAAGCGGGGCTATCAGCCCGGCGAAGGACGACGCGGCCGGGATCGCCAGCCGGGCGGTCAGCGCCAGCGTCACCGGTTCCGCCGATCCGTCTCTCGTTAAGGGTGGGTGAGCTGATCTTCGTAGCGATCTGCTTTGTTTCTGTCGCGGGTTGCCTGGCATACAGGCCGCTTTAGGGTTGCTGCTTTAAGCTCGGATCGGCCGCGTTGCCCGACCGGCTCCTTGTGCGGGAGGGACTCTATGGCCCAGCAGGAGCAGTCGCAGCTGGAGGGCCGCGCCGCGGAACTCTACGAGCGCTACCGTTATTGCCGCAGGAACGACGAAGCAGTCGTCATGGACCAAAGCTATGCCTTGCTCAATCACGGCCAGCATGGTGCGGACTCGGGCGAAGAGTTTGACAGCGGAGGTCAGCGCAAGATGTCCGCCAGGCTCTCGGGCTTCTTCTCGCCAAGCGACAGATCGAGGCCCGACAGAAGGTCGATGAGATGACCTCGCATCAGGTCGGACGCGTCTTTCACGTCGTGCTTTTCGATGGCATCGACTAGGGCGTGATGGGCGTGGCTTTCGCAGGTGGTGTCGCGCCGGCGCCAGTAGAGCGCGATGATCAGGGATGAGCGCGAAAGAAGGTCCTTGACGAAGCCGGTTAAGATCGAATGGCCGGCGATTTCGGCGATGCCGACATGGAATTTTGCCGACAGCATGATGGCGTCGCTGTCGCGGCCGGCATGCAGGGCCTCGTGCTCTTTTTCGAGATGAAGCCGCAGTTGCGCGATCTCGGCCGGCTTTGCCACTTCGGCGGCAAGCGCCGCGACCTTGGGCTCGATCAGCGCCCGCGCTTCGAACACTTCGCGCGCTTCCTGCTTGGTCGGCTGGGCGACGAACGCGCCGCGGTTCGGCTCGAGCCGAGCCAAGCGGTCATGCGAAAGCGCCTGCAGCGCCGCGCGTATCACCGCGCGGCTCACCGAATAAATCGAGGCGAGTTCGTCCTCCGGCAGCTTTGTGCCCGGTGCGAGGCGGTGGCTGACGATGGCGTCGCGCAGGCCGGCATAGACCGGAAACCAGCGCATCGTCGGCTTGTCGCCATCCCGTGTCTTTGGTCCAAGTAGGTCCATCGTCGCATTGTCCCGGCGGCCGGATCGCATAGGGGCGCGAACGCCGCGTTTCAGGCCGGACATCGAACATCCTGTGCGGGAATGTCAACAATTTTTGCACGCATCAGGATGCACGGCCGGAGGGCGAAAAGGGCGCAAAGATTCCGGCGAAGGATTTTTCGAGTGGAACCTGGTAGCCGCCGCGCTTCGAGGTCGACAGCCCAAGGCCGACGAGGCTCTCGCAGAGTTTTACCGCGCAGGCGACGCCGTCGAGCACGGGAAGGCCATTTTCGCGGCTGAGCGCGGCGGCGAGGTCGGCCATTCCGGCGCATCCCAGCACAATCGCCTCGGCCCGGTCATCGCGGATGGCGCGCTCGATCTCCTCAGAAATTCGATGGCGGGCGTTGGAGCCGGGCACTTCGAGCTCCAGAACGGGAACGTCGCTTGCCCGCACCCTGGCGCAGCGGCTGGCGAGGCCGTAGCGCACCAGATTGTGCTCAATCGCCGGCACCGAACGCGACAGCGTCGTCACCACGCTGAACTTGCCGGCAATCAGGCTCGCCATGTGAAACGCCGCTTCGCCGATGCCGACCACCGGCATCTCGCTAACGCAGCGTACTGCGTCGAGGCCGGTATCGTCGAAGCAGGCGATGACGCAGGCGCTCGCCGCCGGATGTCTCTGGACCTCGCCGATCATTCCCGGGATGGCGAAGACCTCGTCGAAATAGCCTTCGACGCTCGGCGGCCCGTCCTTCGGATTGACGGCGATGATCCTGGTGCCGGCCGAAGCCGCGCCGCGCGCCGCCTCGCCGATCTTTTCGGTCATGGACGCGGTGGTGTTGGGATTGACGACGAGTATGTCCATTTGCGCTTTCATATTTCGCCGCCGAGATACAGTTTCTTGACCCGGTCGTCGCCAAGCAGCTCGGCCGAATGTCCGGCCAGCGCGATCTTTCCGGTCGTCAGTGCGTAGGCGCGCTGCGAGATGCGCAGCGCCATGCGCGAATTCTGCTCGACCAAGAGAACGCTGACCTTTTCGTCGCGATTGATCGCCACGATGGAGCGGGCGATGTCCTGGACGAGCTTCGGCGCGACGCCGAGCGAGGGTTCATCGAGCAGCAGAAGCTTCGGTTTGGCCATTAGCGCCCGCCCGATCACCAGCATCTGCTGTTCGCCGCCGCTCATCGTGCCCGCCGTCTGGGAATAGCGTTCCTTCAGGCGCGGAAAGCGCCCGAGCACCATGTCCAGCGTCCTGGCGATTTCGGCCTTGTCGGTGCGGGTGAAGGCGCCCATCATCAGATTGTCGCGCACCGTCATGTAGGAAAAGACGCGCCGACCCTCCGGCACCATGGCGATGCCCATCCTGACCAGCTCGTCCGGGCGCGTTCCGTCGATGCGGTGGCCCCGGAAATGAATCTCGCCGCTGCGGACTTTCTTCAGGCCGGTGATGGCGCGCAGGATCGAGGATTTGCCCGCGCCGTTCGCGCCGATCAGCGCGACGGTCTCGCCCTCGTTGACGTTGAGCGACACACCCTTCAGTGCATAGACATGATCGTAGTAGAGTTCGACGTCGGAGACTTTCAGCAGTTCGCCCATGGCTAAAATCCGATCGTCTCATCTTCGGCGCCGAGATAGGCCTCGATGACCTTTTCGTTCTCCTGGATTTCCTTCGGCGTTCCCTCGGCGATTTTCACACCGAAGTTCAGGACGACGATGCGGTCGGAAATGTTCATGACGGCGGGCATATCGTGCTCGACCAGCAGGACAGTCACGCCGCGCTTCCGCACGCCGCGCACCATCTCCACCGCGCGCACGGTTTCGTCATGGTTCATGCCGGCGAAGGGCTCGTCGAGCAGGAGCACGGTCGGGTTCGTGGCGAGCCCGATGGCAATCCCGAGCGCGCGCAGATGGCCGTGCGGCAGCGTGCTGGCGATCTCATGCCGTTGCGCGCGGAGATCGAGGAAGTCGATGATCTCGTCGGCCGAGCGGCCGAATTCATCCTCGTCGCGCCGTGCGGTATTCGTGCCGAGATAGAAGCCGGCAAGGCTGGCATTGGAACGCAGGTGATGCGCGATGATGACATTGTCGCGCACCGTCATGCCCTTGAAGATCGTCGTCTCCTGGAACGTGCGCACCACGCCCTTCCGGGCGACGATATGCGGCGCCAGGCCTGAAATCCGCTCTCCCCGGAACAGCACTTCGCCCGAGGTCGGATTGAGGAAAGAGGAAATCAGCTTGAACAGCGTCGACTTGCCGGCGCCGTTGGGGCCGATGACGGAGAGGATTTCGCGTTCGCGGACCGCGAAGGAAACATTGTTGACCGCGACCAGCCCGCCGAAGCGTTTGGTCACGGCCTTGATCTGGAGAAGCTCAGTCATGGTCCTAGCTCTGCTTCTTGCCGAACAGCCGGAGGCTGAGCAGGCCGTTGGGAAGGAACAGCATCAGCGCGATCAGCACCGACGAGAAGATCAGCAACTGGAACTCGCCGGTCGCGAACAGGAAATCCCAGCCGAAATAGAGGACGAAGGTGCCGATCATCGACCCGAAGACGTAGCCGAGGCCGCCGAGGAAGCAGTTCAGCATGAAGTTCACCGAGTCGGTGACGGTGAAGGTCGATGGATAGATCGACTGCGAGATGGCGACGAACATCGCACCGCCGAGACCGCCGAGGAATGAGGAGATGGCGTAGGCGATAACGCGCAGATAGGCGATGTTGACGCCGATCGAGGAGGCCAGTTCCTCGTTCTGCTGCAACGACTGGCAGAGTTTGCCGATGCGCGAATGGACTAGGCGGTAGAGCGCCGCAAAGCACAGCACCATCAGCACAACCGACACCAGATAGAAGGCGGGACGCGGATTGGCGAGCGTTGCGAAATCGGGAAGGATGGTCAGCCCGAAGATCGAGATGCCGCCGGGGAGCGGAATGCTGACCATGCCCTTGGCTCCGTTGGTGATCGGCAGCGCCAGCGCGAGCAGCCGCGCCACTTCGGTCAAAACCAGCGTGACCATGGCGAAATAGACGCCGCGAAGCCTGAGGATGGGCAGTCCGATCAGCACGCTTGCAGCGGCGCAGAATAGCCCAGCCAGCGGCAGTGTCAGCCAGAACGACACACCGTACTGGACGACAAGGATGGCCGAAACATAGCCGCCCATAAGCGCGAAGGCGCCCTGGCCGATATTGATGCGGCCGATGTAGAAAGTCACCCACACCCCGGCGCTGGCGATGCTGAGCAGCGCGACCGAGGTCAGCGTGTAGTAGAGGTCGAGCCGACCGGTCGCCTCGATCAGCCAGGGCACGCCGATGAGTACGACCAGCAGGAAAACAGCGACGGCGAGGATGTTGCGTGTACGCTTCATGTCCATCACCCCCACGGCTTGCCCATGAGCCCGTTCGGGCGGATGCTCAGGAACACCATCAGCGCGGCGAAGATGACGAGATAAGTGACGTCGCCATATTGGCGTAGCATCGTCAGGCCGACCGATTCCATCATGCCGAGGATGAAGCCGCCGGCGATCGCTCCGCTGACCACGCCGGCCCCGCCGATCATCACCATCAAGAACGCCTTGATCGAGATCGGCCCGCCGATGCCCGAATTGACCCCGGTGATGGCGACCAGCAGCCCGCCGACTATGCCGGCAAGCATGGCGCCAAGCGCAAAGCCGATCATCGAATAGCGGTCGACCTCGACGCCCATAAGCTGCGCCGCGACCCGGTCCTGCGCCAGCGCCCGCATGGCGCGTCCAGGCTTGCTGTATTGCATGAAAAGCACGAAAGACGCGATGAACAGTATGGCGAGAGCGCCGACCAGCAGCCGGTCGTAAGGCATTATCAGGCTGTCGGAGGCGAAGACGCCCTTGACGATTTTCGGTACGCCGCGCTGCTTTTCCCCGAACAGGAGGAGGATCACGGCGTCGAGGAAGAATGCGACCGCCGCCGCGAGAAGCATCGTACTTTCCTCCCGCACGCTTCGCTTAATCACCGTCCTGAAAAGGAATTTCTCGACCAGCGCTCCAATGACCAGCAGCGTGATCCCGGACGCGACCAGCGCGATGACGAAAGGCATGCCGAGCTGGCCATAAACGGTGTAGGTGACGAAGCCGCCGAGAACGTACATCTGCCCATGGGCAAAGTTAAGCACGTTCATCAGCGCGAAGATCAGGGTCAGACCGAGCGCGATCAAGGCATATTGCGCGCCAAGATAGAGGCCGTTGGCGATGACTTGTTCCATCAGGATGGTTCCGGCCGTTTAGAGGCTCAAGACGAAATTCTCGAGCCCCTGCGGCAATCCGCTTCGGTTCAGTTGCGTCAATCGACTTGAGCGACGAAGAGCGTCTCGAACTTGCCGTCGCGGTATTCCGTGACCACCATCGGGACCGAAAGCTGGCGCTTCTGGCCGAACGACGTCATTCCGACATAGGTCAGCTTGGCATCCTGCTTCAGGTAGGGATTGGGTGCCGAGAAAGTGTCGATCGCCTTCTTGAACTCCTCGACATTGTCAATCGCGGCCGGGTTCACCTTCAGCGTCTCGATGATGTATTCGAGCGCGTAGACCTTGGTGTTGGACTCGTCATTGTATTCACCGAACATTTTCGTATAGCGGTCGACGAATTCCTTCATCGTGTCGGACGCGATTTCGGGCGTCGATGCGCCGCCGACCGAGATGAAGCCGTTGGCCAACTCGCCTGCGCCCTCTTCCAGCACCTTGGCATCCTGCGCCGTTTCGGTGGAGATGAGGCCTTCGTAGCCGAGCTCGCGCGCAGCGCGGATCAGCAGCGGCGCATTGCCGGGCGCGACTCCCGAAAGCACCAGCAGGTCCGGTTTTTGTAAGACGATCGGCGTCAGTACCGGCGTGAAATCGCGGGTATCGTTTTGGTAGACATCCGTGGCAGCTACAACCTCGAGCCCAAGCGCCTTTGCCGCGGCAACACCGCCATCCCGCTGGCTCAGCGGATCGGATTCGTTGGCGGCGACAAAGGCAATTTTCTTCACGCCCCTGTTTTCCATGAGATATTTGTAGATCGCCGGAGCCGACTGGTAGTTGGCGATCATGCCGAGCACGGCGTTGGACGCCGGCGGGGTGTAGAGTTCCTTCGGGAACGCGTAGGGAAAATAGATGATGCCCTTGGATTCAGCCACGGGACGCACCGCCGCCGCGCCGTCGTCGACATTTGGACCGACGACATAGTGAATGCCCTCTTGGGCCATCTTCTCCATGCCGGCGATCGCCCGCTTCGGGTCCTTCTGGTCGTCGAAGGTGACGATTTTGATGTCATAGGTCTCGTCACCAATCTTCACACCGCCGGTTTCGTTGATCCAGGCGGCGCGCGTCTGCATCGAGCGGACATTGGATGTGCCCCACGCAGCGGCCGCGCCACTCGTCACGCCGACAAAGCCGATCTTGAGCTCCTTATTGGCGGCGTGCACCGTGATTGTGCCGCCGGCCATGATTGCCAGCGCGGAGACGGCGCCGAGCGCCGCGGATGTGATTATTGAACGTCTGTTGATCATTGTTGTTTCCCCTTTGGAGGCCGCGCATTGTTGCGACAGAACTCGACCGATGCGCGGACTATCGTGAGTGAAGGCTCAAATCGATCAACTGTCAACAAAGCTTTTTCAGATTGTTGACAATCTTGTGAGCGGTCGTCGGTGGCCCAACTTCGTTTCGACCATCGCTTTCGCGGGTTGCGAGATCGATTACGTCCGGCACCCGCTCGCGTCTTAAACGTCCGTCCGACGGCATCCTGTTACGAGAATTCCGATGAGCGAGGAGCTGATCCGCCTACCCGGGGCAATGGAGCCAGTCACGCGTCCTGGCATTCAGCACCGCCGGTGCGAGCATCCCGGCTGTGGCAAGCATGTGGCGTGGGGCTTTGCCAAGCCGCGGCAGACCCCACGCTGGTTCTGTTTCGAGCACCGCATCGCTTACCTCATGCGGGCATCAAATCGATGACCCGCATGATCGCGACCGCACTGCTCGTGTTCTGAGTGCCTTCTGTCGTAGCGCCTTTAGCGCAGGCCCAAACATCGCCCTTCTTGACTGTGAACTTTTCTTTGTTGTGAACGACCGAAAGTTCTCCCTCAGTCATGT
>NZ_RZSW01000144.1:0-12055 GCF_003997375.1 Mesorhizobium sp. M5C.F.Ca.IN.020.29.1.1
GATCATGGGTGTCGGCGGCGATACGGCTGGCTTCCGACAGGGCCAGCAATATGCCGAGCGTCGTCACCACGATGGCGTTGGGCGAGCGGTCGGCCAACGGTTCGAAGATGCTTCGCGACAAGACACGGCTGAGCAGCGCCGCATAAAGGAACGCCGCAGCTACGCCGAGCGCGACGGATGCAAACAGCGTCAGCCATAGCACCTGATAGCCGAACGCCGCGGTGAGGATCATCGTATGCCCGCAAAAGGCGAACAGCGCCCCATAGGCAAGATTGGTGCGGTGCAGGATGCCGTTGGTCAGCACGTAGCCGAAGGCAAGCAATGCGTAGAGCGCGCCCGAATGCAGCCCGTTCAGAACCTGCTGGAAGAAATAGAGCATGCAATGTCCTCGATGCATGCCCCGCAATCGGGGCGCAGCGGTTTGGGACGAACGACGTTCTCAAGACAAGGCAATGGCGATCGCCTCCGTGACGAGCGTTGCACCCGGAATCTAACTTGTCAAATGCGATTTATCGGTTAGATTCGCCATATGGTAGTATCCTGGACTCCGCACCGCTTCACCGGTGGCATGCTTGCGCTCGACACGGCGAACACCGTCGTCTTGCGGAACGATCCGGAGAAAACCTTCGACCGGCTCAAAGATCCGGCGGAGATCACCCGCTTTGCCGAAGCGGCGAGCGGGTTTCGCGCCGCCGAGCTCGGCGGCAGGCCGCTCGTAGCGCCGACGCCTGAAAAGATCGCGCCGGTGGTGCTGTCGATCAGGGAGACGACCGATCGGCTGTTTCGCCGCGCGGTTTCGAAAGGTGCGATCACTACCGGAGACATGCCTGAATTCCTTGAAGCCTGCGCCGACGGACTCGCCCAAAGCCGCACCGAAATCGGGAGGCCCGGAAAACTATTCGGCAATCCGGCGACGCCGATTGCCTTCGAGGCGGCGCTTGCGGTCTCGGCGCTGTCGCTGCTGCGCGGCGACACAATCGCCAGGCTGAGGATATGTCCGAACTGCAGCTGGCTGTTTGTCGACAAAAGCCGCAATTCCAGCCGCCTCTGGTGCGACATGGCGGTGTGCGGCAACCGACAGAAGGCAAACCGATACTATCGCCGCCGGACCGCGGCGAGGGAGGTCACCAATGTCTAAAAGATACTCGCGCGCGATGATTGTCGTCGCGGCGTTGTTCGCGGTGGCCGCGCTCGGCGCCTGCCGTGACTCCGGCAAGGACCAGCTGTTCGCCATTTCCGGGAAGCTGTTCGAGTTCAACTACCGGCTGGGCATCGCCACCTATGTCATCACCCTCAATCCGTTGCGGCCGGTGGGTGAGGGACAGGTCGCCGTGGTCTCCTTCCAGAACCCGGCCGGTGGTGATCCGATCATCGTCACCCAGAAAATATGGCCGAAGCTGCCGCATGTAACGCTGACCAGCCCGCCGCTCACCTGCGTCGTAAAGGACAAGCCCTATACCGTGTCGATCCGCATCGAGGATCGCAGCGGCAACTTGCTGCAGAGTTTCGAGACGACACTGACGTCCTCGCTCGACCAGTCGGTCCTGCCCGACCGGCCTCTCGTGGTCGGGCCAGTCTACGAGCTCAACAAGGACCTGGCAGGCCATGTCGACGGCAAGCTGCCCGGCGAACCGAAGCCCAGTTGCCCAAAGGCTGCATGATGCGTCACCAGCGGCACTGACCGCCGCCGGAATTTTCGTGCTCGGCCATCCTCCCCGACAGGCGTTTCGTGGCGCCACACGGCCGCGCATGGATCATTTGTTGCGCCTCGTCTGGCATCTTCGATTTTGTTTGACCTCCCCGGCAAGGGAAGAAAGACTGTAGGCACTCGACTCCGACGTTGGCTGCGCACCTCTAGCCGTGGCCGCACAGGAAATGCCTGATGACGCTGTATGATGTCGCGCTCGACGACAAGTTCGACCTGGGGAAGGAGCGCATCTTCCTTTCCGGCGCGCAGGCGGTCATCCGCATGCTGCTGATGCAGCGCGCGCGCGACCGCCGGGCTGGCCTGAACACCGCCGGCTTCGTCTCCGGCTATCGCGGCTCGCCGCTCGGCGGCCTCGACATGCAGCTTTGGAAGGCCAGGAAGCAGCTCGCCCAGTCGGACATCGTCTTCCAGCCCGGCCTCAACGAGGAACTCGCGGCCACGGCCTGCTGGGGATCGCAGCAGGCCGAGTTGCTGGGCGAGGGCACGCATGACGGCGTCTTTTCGGTCTGGTACGGCAAGGGACCGGGCGTCGACCGCTCCGGCGACGTGTTCCGACATGCCAACCTCGCCGGCTCGGCTAGATATGGCGGCGTGCTTGCCCTGATGGGCGACGACCACATGGCCGAATCCTCGACCAACGCGCACGCGACCGAATTCCTGTTCGTCGACACTATGGTGCCGATCCTCAATCCGGCGGGGGTCCAGGAGATCATCGACTATGGGCTCTACGGCTTTGCCATGTCGCGTTTCGCCGGCACCTGGGCGGCGATCAAATGCGTCAAGGACAACATCGAGTCGACGGCTTCGGTCGATGCCGCACTCGAACGGCTTGATATCGTCGTCCCGGACTTCGACATGCCGCCTGGCGGCCTCAACATTCGCAACGAGATCGACATGCTCGGCCAGGAGGAGCGGCTGCATGAATATAAGCGCGCCGCCGCTTCGGCCTTCATCCATGCCAACGGGCTGAACCGGATCGTTTATTCCGGTGGACGTGCCCCGAAGCTTGGCATCGTCACCATCGGAAAGAGCTATCTTGACGTCCGCCAGGCGCTGGAAGACATCGGCGTCGACGAGGCCGCCGCCAATCGCATCGGGATCAGGCTGTTCAAGGTCGGCTGCCCATGGCCGCTCGACCTGCAACACATCGCCGACTTCGCTCGCGGCCTCGACACCATCGTCGTCGTCGAGGAGAAACGCTCGCTGATCGAGGTGCAACTGCGCGAAAACCTTTACGGCACCGCCATGCAGCCGGTCATCGTCGGCAAGAAGGACGAGCGCGGCGACGGGCTGTTCCCGGCCAAGGGCGCGCTCGATCCAAACGACATCGCCATAGCGCTCGGCGAGAGAATCTTGCGGACGATCGGTCCGTCGGACGAGATCGCCGCGCGGGTGGCGAAACTTCGCCAATTCCAGGCGATGCTCGCCGACACGTCAGATATCGCCTCGCGCACGCCCTTCTTCTGCTCCGGCTGCCCGCACAATTCCTCGACCAAGGTGCCCGACGGCTCGCTCGCCGCCGCCGGCATCGGCTGCCATTTCATGGCGCTTTGGATGGACCGCAACACCGTTGGTTTCACCGCCATGGGCGGCGAGGGCGCCCAATGGGTCGGCCAGGCGCCGTTCTCGAAGCGCGACCACATCTTCCAGAATCTCGGCGACGGCACCTACAACCACTCTGGTGCGCTGGCGATCCGCTTTGCATTGTCGACCGACGCCAACATCACCTACAAGATCCTCTACAACGACGCCGTCGCCATGACCGGAGGCCAGCCACACGAGGGTGGCCTGACCGTGGACATGATCGCCAGGCAGGTGCGGGCCGAGGGCGTCGAGCGTATCGCTATCGTCACCGACGAGCCGGACAAATATACCGGCAAGGTCGAATTCCCCGCCGGCGCCACCATCCATCACCGCGACGATCTCGACCTCGTCCAGCGCGAATTGCGCGCCGTTAAGGGCACATCCGTGCTGATCTACGACCAGACCTGCGCCGCCGAAAAGCGCCGCCGCCGCAAGCGCGGCACATTCCCCGATCCCGACAAGCGCGTCTTCATCAACGAACTGGTCTGCGAAGGCTGCGGCGATTGCGGGGTGCAGTCGAATTGCGTGTCGATCCAGCCGGTCGAGACTGAATTCGGCCGCAAGCGCAGGATCGACCAGTCGAGCTGCAACAAGGATTTCTCCTGCGTCAACGGCTTCTGCCCGTCCTTCGTCACCGTGCATGGCGCCAAGATCAGGAAGGCCGAGGGTATGGCCGGCACGACCGATCCGCTCGACGGCGTGCCCGCGCCCGCTGAATTTCCGCTCGGCGAACAGGGCTGGGCGGCGATCATCGACGGCGTCGGCGGCACCGGCGTCGTCACCATCGGCGCGGTGCTCGGCATGGCGGCCCATCTCGAAGACAAGGGCTGCGGCATGATCGACATGGCCGGCCTTGCCCAGAAGGGCGGCTCGGTGTTCACCCATGTCCGCATCGCGCGCAGCCCGGGCGATATCCACGCCATCCGCGTTTCGGCGGGGAAGGCAGACCTTGTGCTCGGCTGCGACCTCGTCGTGTCGGGCGCTCAAAAGGTGCTCGCCGCGGTGCGTGAGGGCCACACGATCTTCCTCGCCAACACCGCCGAGATCATGCCCGGTGAGTTTACCCGGTCGGCGGATTTCTCGCTGCCTGTCGAGCGGCTGAAAAAGGCGATCCGCACTGCCGCCGGCGACGACAAGGCGCATTTCTTCGACGCCACCCGCACCGCCACCGCGCTGTTCGGCAGTTCGCTCGGCGCAAACATGTTCATGCTCGGCTTCGCCTTCCAGCATGGCGGCTTGCCGCTGTCGGCCGAGGCAGTCGAAAAGGCGATCGAACTCAACGGCCAGGCCGTGGCGATGAACGTCTCAGCCTTCCGCTGGGGCCGCCGCGCCGCCCACCAGCCGGATTTCGTGCGCGGCCTCGTTGCCCAGCCGGGCACGGCTGCACAGAACGCCGCTGTCGTCGAAACGCTGGACGACATTATCGCCCGCCGCGTCGCCTTCCTCACCGCTTATCAGAACGCTGCCTATGCCACGCGCTACGCCGACAGACTGGCCGCGCTGCGCAAGGCCGAAGCCAGGGCGATGCCCGGTTCGACTGATGTGACCGAGGCCGCTGCGAGGAACCTGTTCAAGCTGATGGCGATCAAGGACGAATACGAGGTGGCGAGGCTTTACACCGACGGCTCCTTCGCCGCCGAGCTGGGCAAGCAGTTCCAGAGCTACGACAAGCTCGAATTCCATCTCGCGCCGCCGATGATGGGCAGGCGCGGCAAGGACGGCAAGCCGAGGAAGTCGAGTTTCGGTCCCTGGATGATGGATGGGTTCCGCCTGCTGGCAGCGATCAAAGGCTTGCGCGGCACGGTCTTCGATGTGTTCGGCTACAGCTCCGAAAGGCGTATGGAACGGCAGCTTCTTGCGCAGTACGAGGCCGATCTGGAGCTTGTCGCCAGCGCGCTGGCGGCAGGCATGGTCGAGGCTGCGGCCGCGCTTGCCTCGGTGCCGGCGCTCATTCGCGGCTATGGTCACGTCAGGCAGGCCAGTGCCGAAAAGGCCGCTGGCGAACGCCTAAGGCTGCTCGATCGCCTGGCAAAAATACCCGTTCGGCCGGAACTCCAGGCCGCCGAGTAATCGATATGCCTTGTTTGTTTGAAGGGTAGCTTCCCGGCGCCAACCGACTGACGGCAAAGCCCGGAACGGCCTCTCTAAATCTTTCTTAAGGCGAATGTGACACAGCTTGGGTCCCCAGGGTTGGGATTCAGGCGTGAATCTGAAAAGAAAAAACGAGATTCCGGTCGACGTCTATATCCCGTTCGTGGAAACTCTGTTTCGCGACGGGGTGACGCTTTCGATCGGCATTCTCGCGCAAACCTTCCTGATCGGCCTTGTATGGTGGAAGAACGGCGATCCGCGTTACCTGGTTGTTGCGATTGCGATGGTTCTCGTCGGCATATTCCGCATGAGAAATTTCCAAAAATACAACAGCTTGCCCTCACCAACGACCTGGGAGGAAGCGCACAAGCGCGAAAACGACTATATACTCTACGGCTCCATGCATGGGCTTACGCTCGGGGCTTTTTGCCTGCTCGGCATCTACTTTGCGCGCGACGATTTCGCCGAGATCGCCTCCGTCTGCCTCACGCTGGCGACCGCGACCTCCATTGCCGGCCGCAACTACGGCTCGCCGCGCATGGTGACCATCCTGACCCTTGCATTGACCTGGCCCATCTCGCTGGGCTTCCTGCTGCGCGGCGATATCTATCATGTCCTCCTTGGCCTGCTGTCAGCGCCGTTCCTGTTCGCGATCCGCAAATTCGCCAATACGGTGCGCGATGTGCTTTTTGCGGCGGTGTCGGAGGAGAAGAAGGCGAACCGCCTTGCCCAGCGCTTCAATCGGGCGCTGAACACCATGTCGCATGGCCTTGTCATGCTCGGCCCCGACGGCCGGGTGGCGGTGGCCAATGCCGAAGCCGCGCATCTGATGTCGCTCAAATCGCCCGACGCGCTGCTCGGGCGATCGATTCACGGTCTGCTGATGCGCGGCGTTGCCGGCGGCATGCTGGCGCCGAAGGACTGCCGCTACATCGAAGCCCAGCTTACGCGCGCCCTGCGCGAGGGCCGCGACCGCAAGGTTCTCGTCTCGCTCGCGAACGGTCAGCACTATGAGTTCTCGGCGCGTGAAGGCAGCCAGGAGCTGGGGGTCATCACCTTCGAGGATGTGACGGCCCGCGTTGAGGCGGAAGACAAGATCCGCTTCATGGCGCGCTATGACAACCTCACCGGCCTGCCCAACCGCGCCTATTTCCACGAGCTGATCGGAGAGGCCATGGCATCCGGTGACCTCGAACGTCTCTGCGGGCTCGCCGTGCTCGACCTCGACGACTTCAAGAGCGTCAACGACACGCTTGGCCACCCGGTCGGCGACGGATTGATCTACGCCGTCGCTGAACGGTTAGCGGCGGTCGTCGGACCAGGCGTCACCGTCAGCCGTTTCGGCGGCGACGAGTTCATGATCTTCTTCGACCGCGTCGAGGACGAGAGCCATCTGTCCAGCCAAATCGACGAGATTTTCATTGAGCTGCAGGGCGAGGTCGACGTCGCCGGCCATGGGTTGCGCATCCAGGCCAGCGGTGGCGCGGTGCTGTCGAGGGTCAGGGATACCGATGTCGACGCCATGATCGTCAAGGCGGACCTCGCGCTCCACAAGGCCAAGGAACTCGGCAAGAATACTTGGCGGTTGTTCGAGGCGTCGATGGAGGTCGCTTTCCGCAACCGTCAGCTGATGAAGGCGGATCTGCGCACCGCTGTAGAAAGCAAGGGGTTGCGGGTGGTCTACCAGCCAATCGTGGCGATGAGCACAATGCGCATAGCCAGCTGCGAGGCGCTGTGCCGTTGGGACCACCCCGATCTCGGACCAATTTCGCCCAGCATCTTCATTCCGCTGGCGGAAGAAATGGGCATCATTTCCGAGGTCAGCACCTTCGTCCTGCATGCGGCGTGCACCGAATGCGCCAAATGGCCCGCACAGACCAGTGTCTCGGTCAATCTCTCGGCCAAGGACTTCCGCAACCGCGACGTTATCGAGAAGGTTCGCCATGCGCTCGCCAGTTCCGGTCTCGCCGCCGGCCGACTGGAGATCGAGGTCACCGAGACGGCACTGCTCGACGACAAGTCGCTGACGCGTCAGTATATCGAGGAATTGAAGCGGCTTGGCGTGCGCATCGCGCTCGATGATTTCGGCACCGGCTATTCAAGCCTCAGCTATCTCCACAAACTTCCGCTCGACAAGATCAAAATCGACCGTTCGTTCCTGATGGACGTTACCCAGAACAGCCGTTCGCTCGAACTGCTCAAGGGCATCGTCAACCTGTCACGGCCACTGGGACTTTCGGTGACTGTCGAGGGCGTCGAGACTTTCGAGCAGCTCAAGATCCTGGCCTTGCAGGTCAAGCCGGACCTGGTTCAGGGATTCCTGTTCGGCTCGGCGCTAAGCGCGTCCGGTATCGAGACCATGTCGAGCACGGTCTGGCCCTTCGCCAAGGACATCAAGACGGCCAGGAAGGCCACGCATCGCTGATTTTCATGGAAGAAATCTCGTACTTTGGTATAATTTTTACAATCATTAACCTTAATAACTGGTAAACGATCTCTATCTTGTTTTCATCTTTACATCTTACGATCCTGCCTTAGTGTTGATCGCGGCGGCAGTTCCGGGGATTGAGTTTATGGTTGTTGAGTTGATTTCGCCTCGCCAGGCGGCGGGTGCGGACGGGAGTGATGCGTCCGACACTATGTCCAGCTTTGCCAGGAATGTTTCGGCGATGCTCGAGCGGACGGAATACCGTCGCTGCGACAAGGGCGAAGACCTCGAGGACATTTACCGGCTGCGCTACAAGTCGTATCGCTCCAACGATATGGTGCCCGACAACGAGAACCATACCATTCACGACGAGCTCGACGACGCGCCGAATGTCTTTCGTTTCGGCGTCTACATCGACCAGGAACTCGTCAGCACGCTGCGCATCCATCACGTCATGCTGGCGACGCCGATGTCGCCTTCCACCAAGGCTTTCGGCGATATCGTCATGCCGATGCTGGCCGAGGGACTGAGCTTCATCTGTCCCAGCCGGTTCGCCTCCGACCCCGACTGGTCACGCGTCTATCCGCAAATTCCCTACCTAACATTGCGGCTCGCCGGCATGGCGTGTTTCCATTTCAACGCGCCTTACTGCCTGTCGACCATTCGCGAGGACCACGCCGGCTTCTACAAGCGGATTTACTATTCCGAGAAGATCAGCGAGGCCCGCGCCTATCCCGGCGTCTACAACAAGGTCGTGCTCTACCGTGCCGACGTCAATGCGATCCGCGAGCGGTCACTCTCCCGGTTCCCGTTCTTCCGTTCGACTCCGATGGAGCAGCGCATGCTGTTCGACATGCCCCACGTCGGTGAACTCGCGCCGCTGACCATCCTGCCCACAGCCAAGTATTTTCGCGAAGCCGCCTGATGTACGTCGCCCAAATGCGCGCAGTGGTTTTGGGACAACAACATGCACCTAAACAAGGCAAGTCATTCGGCAACTTTGCAGCCTGGCCATGGAGCTTTCCGGCCGCTTCGGCGTTCTGGCAAGCGCGCCGGTGGCGCATGAACGACGTCGACCCGCATAGCGTTGGCGGCAATCCTATCGAAAGGAAACGACATGACCATTTCCACGCTCGCACTCACTCCGCTTATCTCGCTGATTGCCGGCGTGCTGATCCTGGTGATGCCGCGACTCCTCAACTACATCGTCGCACTCTATCTGATCGTCGTTGGCCTGCTCGGGCTGTTTCCGCAGCTTGCCGGTTGATGTGACAAGCTTCAGCCGCAAGGAAGTGCAAGGCGGCAGCCACGGTCACCTCAGGAACAATCTCTCTGCATCTGGCAGCTTCAACTTTCCTTTGAGGCTGTTGTCTCCAGCGATGCGGCAATAGCGCCATTGCCCTCGGCTTGGCTTTTCGCTATGTGCCTGAAAGATGTCTTCGAAGGGGTATTCCTATGGCTGATCACTCGCCGACCGGTCCTGTCGAACTAGGCGCGAAGATGGACTATGCCGAGCACGACCGCACCTATGCCGGCTTTGTCATGCTCGCCAAATACGGGTCGCTGTTTTGCGCCGCCGTGCTTCTCGCAATGGCTTTCGGCTTCTTTGCGGGCGGCTTCTTCTCGGCATTTGTCCTGTTCGTTCTGATCCTCGCCCTCGGCGCTTTCATTCTCCGGTAAATTCTTCAAAACCCCTTGCCCGTGACATCGCCGGAAGTCCGGCCGGCGTCCTGCGCAGACAGGTTGCAGCCGAAAGGATCATGCGGTGGGACAGACGATTTTCATCCCTCGTGAGCTCGATGCGAACGAGCCGCGCGTTGCTGCCTCGCCCGACACGGTGAAGCGGCTGGCGGGGCTGGGGTTCAACGTGATCGTCGAAAGCGGCGCCGGCACGGCATCGCGCATTCCTGACGAGGAGTTCGGTAAGGCCGGCGCTGTGATCGGTAAGGCCGCCGATGTCGCCAAGGCCGATGTGGTGCTGAAGGTGCGCCGGCCTGATGAGGCGGAGCTGAAGGCCTATCGCCCGGGCACTGCCGTCATCGCCATCATGGATCCCTATGGCAACGATGCTGCCGTCGATGCTCTGGCAAGGGCCGGCGCCACCGCGTTCTCGATGGAGTTCATGCCGCGCATCACGCGCGCCCAATCGATGGACGTCCTGTCCAGCCAGGCGAACCTCGCCGGCTATCAGGCGGTGATCGACGCGGCTGCGGAATATGACCGGGCGCTGCCGATGATGATGACGGCGGCCGGCACGGTGCCGGCGGCGAAAGCCTTTATCATGGGCGTCGGCGTCGCCGGCCTGCAGGCCATTGCAACTGCAAGGCGGCTTGGCGCCGTCGTCACCGCCACTGACGTGCGCCCCGCAGCCAAGGAACAGGTGGCCTCGCTTGGCGCAAAGTTTCTGGCGGTCGAGGATGAGGAGTTCAAGGCGGCCGAGACGGCTGGCGGCTACGCCAAGGAAATGTCTAAGGAATACCAGGCCAAGCAAGCGGCGCTGACCGCCGAGCACATCGCCAAGCAGGACATCGTCATCACCACCGCGCTGATCCCCGGCCGTCCGGCGCCGAAGCTGGTTTCAGCCGCGATGGTCGCCTCGATGAAGCCGGGCTCGGTGATCGTCGATCTCGCGGTCGAACGTGGCGGCAATGTCGAAGGCGCCGTGCCCGGGCAGGTGGTGACCACGGCCAGCGGGGTGAAAATCATCGGCCATCTCAACGTACCGGGCCGCGTCGCGGCCTCCGCCTCGCTGCTCTACGCCAGGAACCTTTTTGCGTTCCTCGAGACACTGGTCGACAAGACCACGAAGACGCTTGCCATCAACCGCGACGACGACTTGGTCAAGGCGACGATGCTGACCGATGGCGGGCAGGTTGTGCATCCGGCTTTCATCGGCAAGCCGGCGGTGATGATCGCCTCGGCCGAGCCTGCGAAGCCCGCTGCTGGAGAAAAACCGGCCGCGCCAAAGAAAGCTGCCACATCCAGGAAACTTGCCGCACCCAAGTCGCTCGCTAACAAGCCGAAAGGGATCGCGTGATGGACCAGACCTTGCAGAAAGCCCTTGACCAGCTCGATCAGGCGACCGCCGCCGTCCGTCTCGCTGTGCAGGATCTGGCCACAGCTCCAGGCGGCACCGATGCGGCGGGCGACGCCGCGCACGCGCTGTCCGGCGGGGCGATCGATCCGTTCGTCTTCCGCTTTGCCATTTTTGTCCTGGCAATCTTCGTCGGCTATTACGTGGTCTGGTCGGTCACACCGGCGCTGCACACGCCGCTGATGGCCGTCACCAACGCCATTTCCTCGGTCATCGTCGTCGGCGCGCTGCTTGCCGTCGGCATCTCGGCGTCCGGCATCGCCACCGGCTTCGGTTTCGTCGCGCTGATGCTGGTCTCGGTCAACATCTTCGGCGGCTTTCTCGTCACCCAGCGCATGCTGGCGATGTACAAGAAGAAGGACAAGTAGAGCGACATGAACGCCAACTTCGCCTCCTTCCTCTATCTGGTTTCCGGCATCCTGTTCATTCTGGCATTGCGCGGCCTGTCGCACCCGACCACGAGCCGTCAGGGCAACATGTACGGCATGATCGGCATGGGCATCGCCATTGCGACCACGCTGGCGCTGGCGACCCCTTCGGCCGGGGGCTTCGGCCTCATCGTGCTCGGCCTTTTGATCGGCGGCTCGGTCGGCGCGATCACCGCGCGGCGCATCGCCATGACCTCGATGCCGCAGCTGGTCGCCGCCTTCCATTCGCTCGTCGGTCTTGCCGCCGTCATGGTGGCCGCCGCCGCCATCTATGCGCCGGAAAGCTTCGGCATCGGCACGGTTGCCGACATCCACGCCCAGGCGCTGATCGAGATGAGCCTCGGAGTCGCTATCGGCGCCATCACCTTCACCGGCTCGGTCATTGCCTTCCTCAAGCTCGACGGTCGCATGTCGGGCAAGCCGATCATGATCGGCGGCCGGCATTTCATTAACGCCGCCCTCGGCATCGCGCTGATCGTGCTGATCGTGCTGCTGGTCACCAGCGAGTCCAAGCTGGTGTTCTGGCTGATCGTGGCGGCATCGCTTGTCCTTGGTGTCCTGCTCATCATCCCGATCGGCGGTGCCGATATGCCGGTTGTCGTCTCGATGCTGAATTCCTATTCGGGCTGGGCGGCTGCAGCCCTCGGCTTCACGCTCGGCAATCTGGCGCTGATCATCACCGGCGCGCTGGTCGGCTCGTCCGGCGCGATCCTCTCCTACAT
>NZ_RZSW01000145.1:0-12028 GCF_003997375.1 Mesorhizobium sp. M5C.F.Ca.IN.020.29.1.1
GTCCGGATCGTCTTCCAGCGACGGGACCACCCCGCCGATCTTCGCCGGCAGGTCTCCCACCACATCGTCCGGCAGCCTGCGGATGCCCGAGCGGCCGGCCAGGAGGCGCGACCAGGACGCTTCGACATCGGCAGCAAGGGGCGTGACCGCTCCCATGCCCGTAACAACGATCCGTCGCATCTATTCTCCTGTCGATTTGGCTGCGCCGCCAGCGCTGCTCATGCCGCTCAAGCGCCGGCTGCTTCACGAACCTGTTCGGTCGCCGCGTCCAGAAAGGCTTGGGCGAGGTGCGGGTCATTGACGACGCGCGATAGCGTCAGCGCACCGACCATCGTCGAGAGAATGGCCATGGCCTTTCCATCGGACTCCTCACCATTGGCCTCGGCAATGAAACGGCCGAGGATTTCGAGATGCTCCCTGATCCCGGCTTCGAACGACGCTTTCACGTCGCTGCCCTGTCTGGCGGCATCCGAACCGAGCGCGACAATCGGGCAGCCGTCCATCTTTTCTCCGCGATGGTCCATACTGAGGTAGAACGCGATCACCGCGCCAAGCGGATTCTCGGATTTTGCCGCAGTCGCGGCCGACCACCGGAGTGTGGCGCTCTTCATCGCCCGCCTGGACGCCTGCGCCGCCAGATCGTCCTTGGACGCGAACTGCTTGTAAAACGCGCCCTGGGTCAGCCCCGCAGCCTCCATCAGGTCCTTAAGGCCGATGCCGTCAAACCCGCGCTCCCGAAAAAGCCGGCTTGCCACATTGATCACGGTTTCGCGGTTTTCCGCAGCCTGAATGCGACTCACGCGCATGGTCGACCTCCTAAATTAGCTTGCGATCGACATCTATAGCAGATATAGAGTGCGAACGCAATCCAATTTAGCTGCGCACGGTGCCGACGATCAAGTTTGGAGGAGAGGTCAAATGCTCTACAGTTATTTTGTCGAGAAATCGATCCGGCAAAGCTTCGATCACGTCAACAAACATCGCTGGGATGAGGCGGTGAAAGCACTCGTGCCGCATGTTCATCATCGCGTATCCGGCGCCCACGCGCTTGGTGGTGAGCGGCACGACAAAGAAGCCGTGCGCCGCTGGTTTGAGCGCCTCGGCCGCGTCCTCCCCAATCTCCATCTCACGGTCAACCACATCTGGGTGAAGGGCTGGCCGTGGCGTACCACCGTGTTCGCCCAGTGGGACGGCACCGCAACGCTGCTCAACGGCGACGCCTCGTACGTCAACCGTGGTCTCCACGTGTTCACGCTGCGGTGGGGCAGAGTTTATGCACTTGAGGAATTTTACGATTCACAGGCAGCGGCCCGCGCTCTTGCCGCCCAAGCGGCAACTGGCCTCGAAGAAGCTGTCGCCGAACAAATCGTGGGCTAAGCGCGGTCAGAGGCCCACCGCGTGGGTGACCGCGGGTGCGCTGGCCCGTGGCCCGTCATCGCCTGGCCGGCTATCGCCTCAGATCGGCAAATAAGTATTTCGCCACCAGCGATGCCTCCCGACCCTCGATCATCAGAATCGACCCGCTGAACTCGCGTGGACGGCACCTGTGTGGCGCGCTATGTGCTCGACGGTGACGCCGCGGGGGCGCTCGGTCATTGCCTCGATCCGTGCTGTTCATCGTCCGCAGACGACCCCATCTGCACGCCCTCGGCCGCTGCTTTTAGGAACCGCTTTCGACAGCCGCTCGTCGTTGACGGCCCGCGAGAGGAGCACCGCACCGACCATCGTCGAGAGAATGGCCATCGCAGCCTGCGACTCACACGCATCACCAATTTTCTTTTTTAGATTGCACTCGTAATCTATCTCCTATAGAGTTCAAACGAAATCTAAAAAAGGAGATACGAGATGATCCGCAGAACCCTGAGCGCGTCGATTTTGGCCGCGCTGTTTCTCGCCACCCCGGCGATTGCCGAGGAAGCCACCATAGGAAGCCCGATCGAAGGCGGCAGCCTGCACGAGGGACACCTTGACATGGTCGCTTATTACGTCCCGGTCGACGGCGACCTCCTGGAGGTCACCGCCACATTCGCGCCGAAGATCGGGGGCGATCCGCAGCGCGTCGTCTTGGGCCTCGCCGAGGGGGACTCCGTGGCCTTTTCGATGCCGGGCAACCGGGGCGCCCTCTACGCGTTCTCGAGGTCCGGCGAGGAGGTGACGGTGTCGTCCGAGACCGACGTGCACCTGCGAGCCGACGCCAATGCACTGACCCGTCCTGCAGACGGCAGCCTGCGTGCTGCTGGCCGAGAGCTCGCGTCCGTGGGGCCGATGTAAAGGTCAAACGCAATCTAACTTGAGAGCGACGAGGGCATCGTTTGTCTGAAGGGGTTTGTCCTGGGGCCGCGCGCCCTAACTCGCGCGACCTCTAGTGTTCGGTTCTTCGTGCGGATAGAGCTTGCCGAACAGGGGCAGGTACATCGCGCCTTTGCGCATCAGGAAGTCGTGGAACGTCGCCATGGCAGGCGAGATCGCGTGATCGCTGCGCATCACCGAAAACCATTGCCGGCGGATCGGCATGCCGACAACGTCGAGGATGACCAGCCGGCCGGCTTCGGTTTCGGCGGCGATGGTGTGGGCAGAGATGAAGGCAATGCCGAGCCCGGCCATCACCGCCTGCTTGATCGTTTCGTTCGAGTCCATCTCGACGCCGAGATCGTCGATGCGGCCGGGCACGTCGCTCAGGAATATCTCCAGCGAGATGCGGGTGCCGGAGCCGGGCTCGCGAATGAGGAAATGCTCCTCGGCGATCCGCTCCTTGGATATCTCGCGTGCCGAGGCCAGCGGGTGGTCGGGCGGCGCGATGATGACCAGCGGGTGATCGCCGAAGACCGAGGCACGGACCGGGACTTCCTTCGCCGGGCGTCCCATCAGCGCAATGTCGATGTCGTGGTTCTTCAGACTGTCGATCGTTTCGGCGCGGTTGCCGATGGCAAGCCGCATGTCGATGTCGGGATGCTCCTTCATGAAGCCGGCCATGAGCCGCGGCGCGAAATATTTGGCGGTGGAAACGACGCCCAGCCTCAAGCTGCCGATGCGCACGCCCTTGATCGCATCCATCCTGTCTTCGAGCAGGCGAAGCCGCTCTTCGATCGCCTGCGCCGTCTCGACGAAGGCCAGACCTGCGGCAGTGGGACGCATACCGTCCGACGTCCGGTCGAACAAGGCCAGTTGGAACTCCTCCTCGACTTGCCGCAACTGGATCGTCAGCGCTGGAGGAGACAGGCCTAACGCCTTGGCCGCGCTGACGATTTTTCCGTGGCTGATGATTGCCTGAACTGTCTTGAATTGCTTGAGCGTGAGGTTTCTCATGCGACATACTAAATTTTTTTTAGTACAGAAGTAAAGTTATTGAATTTTACTTATCCGGTGGTGTTTGTTCTCATTCCCCTGTCCGGCCGTCCCGAGGAGAGGCGGCTGGATCGGGAGGTTACGATGCCAGCGGCAACGCTCGATGCTTTTCTGAATTCCTATCTCGGCCCGCCGGACGAGCTGCGCTCCGCGGTGGTGGCGACTGTCCGCCAGCTGACGCAGGCCGCTACCAATATCCGCAACACCATCAATCAAGGGGTGCTCGGCACCGCCTTTGCCGGGACCCGCGGCGCCAATGCCGATGGCGACATCCAGAAGGATCTCGACATCTTCGCCGACGACATCTTCCTCAACGCCATGCGCCACGCTCCGGTCGCGCTCTACGCCTCCGAGGAACTGGAGCAGCCGGTCCTGCTCGACAGGCAAGCGCCTCTCGCCATCGCCATCGACCCGCTCGACGGCTCCTCCAACATCGACACCAACGTGTCGATCGGAACGATCTTCTCGCTCCTCCCTGCAACTGGCGCGCCGGACGAAAATCCGGCCGCCTCTTTTTTGCAGGCAGGCGTGAACCAGCTGGGTGCCGGTTTCTTCATCTACGGGCCGCAGCTGGCACTGGTTCTGTCGCTCGGCAGCGGTACGCATGTCTTCGTCCTCTCGACCAGGCTCGGCACCTTCGTCCAGGCCTACGAGAGCCGGATCATCCCGCAGCGCACCCAGGAGTTCGCCATCAACGCCGCCAACTACCGGCATTGGGACGAGGCAGTGCGGCTCTACATCGACGACTGCCTCGAAGGCACCGAAGGCCCACGAGAGAAGGAGTTCAACATGCGCTGGATCGCCTCCCTGGTCGCCGACTGCTATCGCATATTGATGCGCGGCGGCGTATTCCTGTATCCAGGCGACAAGCGCAAGGGTTATCGCCAGGGACGGCTGCGCCTCGTCTACGAGGCCAACCCGATCGCCTATCTCATCGAACAGGCGGCCGGTGCCGCTACCGATACGATCTCCCGCATCCTCGAAATCGAACCCGAGAGCCTGCACCAGCGCGTCCCCGTGGTGTTCGGATCGGCGCGGGAAGTCGCGCGCATCACCCGCTATCACACCGAGCCCAGCGCCATCGGCGAGCGTGCGCCGCTGTTCAGCCGCCGCGGCCTGTTCAGGGCTTGAGCATCATGTCGGCAAAGCACCCCATCATCACCATCACCGGGTCGTCGGGCGCAGGCACCACCTCGGTCAAGCGCATCTTCGATCTGATCTTCCGGCGCGAGAATATCGAGGCCGCCTTCATCGAGGGCGACGCTTTCCATCGCTACGACCGTGCCACGATGAAGGTGAAGGTGGCCGAGGAGGAGAAGGCAGGCAATCCGAACTTCACCCACTTCAATGCCGCGGCCAACGAACTCGGAATCCTCGAAGAGGTGTTTGAGGAATATGGCCGCCGGGGAACCGGAAAGACCCGCACCTACATCCATGACGAAGACGAGGAGAAGCAGTACGGCACGCCGCCGGGACAATTTACCGAATGGCGCGAATTCCCGCCGAGCGATCTGCTCTTCTACGAGGGCCTGCATGGCTGCGTCGTCACCGACAAGATCAACCTGGCCAGGCACGCTGACCTCAAGATCGGCGTGGTGCCGGTCATAAATCTCGAATGGATCCAGAAGATCCATCGCGACCGGGCAACGCGCGGCTATTCCACCGAGGCGGTGATGGACGTGATCCTGCGCCGCATGCCGGACTATGTCCGCTACATCGTCCCGCAGTTCTCGCAGACCGCCATCAACTTCCAGCGCGTGCCGATCGTCGACACGTCCAACCCATTCATCGCGCGCTGGATTCCGACGCCCGACGAATCGATGCTGGTGATCCGCTTCGCCAACCCCCGCGGCATCGATTTCCCCTACCTGCTTTCGATGATCCACGACTCGTTCATGTCGCGGCCGAATTCCATAGTGGTGCCAGGCAACAAGCTCGACCTTGCCATGCAGCTGATCCTGACGCCGCTCATCCTGCAATTGATCGAACGCAAGAACCGTGTGTCGTGAGGAGGACGCCATGAACAGCCAAGCAGCAGCATTGAAGCCCGTCGCAGCCGTCTCGGAGCGCGACATGGCGAATGCCATTCGGGCACTGGCGATGGACAGCGTCCAAAAGGCCAATTCCGGTCATCCTGGCATGCCGATGGGCATGGCCGATGTCGCGACGGTACTATTCAGCCGCTTCATCAATATCGATCCGTCGGCGCCCAACTGGCCCGATCGCGACCGCTTCGTGCTTTCGGCCGGGCACGGCTCGATGCTGCAATACGCGCTGCATTTCCTGCTCGGCTACGACGACATGCGGATCGAGGAACTGCAGCGGTTTCGTCAGCTGGGCAGCCGTACCGCCGGACATCCGGAATATGGCCATGCGCTTGGCATCGAGACGACCACCGGTCCGCTTGGACAAGGCATCTCGACCGCCGTCGGCATGGCACTGGCCGAACGCATGCTTGCTGCCCGCCACGGCGCCGATCTCGTCGACCATTTCACCTATGTGATCGCCGGCGACGGCTGCCTGCAGGAAGGCATCAGCCATGAGGCGATCGACCTTGCCGGTCACCTGAAGCTCTCCCGGCTGATTGTCTTTTGGGACGACAATGCGATCTCGATCGACGGACCGACTTCGCTGTCGACATCGATGGACCAGCCGGCACGGTTCAAAGCCGCCGGATGGCATGTCCAATCGGTGGACGGCCACGATATGGGGGCCGTCGCTGCGGCAATCGAAGCAGCACAGCAATCGGATCGACCATCTCTGATCGCCTGCCGCACGATGATCGGCAAGGGCGCGCCCAATCTGGGCGGCTCGGAAAAGACACATGGCGCACCGCTGGGCGATGCAGAGATCGCCGCGACGCGCGAAAACATCGGCTGGGCCTACGCGCCGTTCGAGGTGCCGGACGACATCCTGTTCGCCTGGCGCGAGATTGCCGAGCGCGGGCAAGCGGCGCGGCACGCCTGGGAGCAGCGGCTTGCCGCCTCGCCTCAGCGCCAGGCCCTCGAGAGCGCGGTCGCCGGCAACCTGCCCGACACAGTCTTCGAAGCGCTCGGCGCTTTCCGCAAGGAGCATGTCGAGAAGGCGACCAAGGTTGCAACGCGAAAAGCCTCCGAAATGGCGCTCGGCGCAATCAACGCCGCGACCGACCTGACAGTCGGCGGCTCCGCAGATCTGACGCATTCGAACCTGACGATCACCAAGGGCATGGATCGCATAGCGCCGGATGACTATGCCGGCCGTTACATTCACTACGGCATCCGTGAGCACGGCATGGCCGCGGCCATGAACGGGATCGCGCTGCATGGCGGCTTCGTGCCTTATGGCGGCACGTTCCTGTGTTTCGCCGACTATGCGCGCGGCGCGATGCGGCTCTCAGCGCTCATGGGCCAGCGCATTATCTATGTGATGACGCATGATTCCATCGGGCTCGGCGAGGACGGCCCGACCCACCAGCCGGTCGAGCACCTGGCGATGCTACGGGCGACGCCGAACCTCAACGTCTTCCGGCCGGCCGACATCATCGAAACGGCGGAGTGCTGGGAACTGGCGCTGAAGAGCAAGAACCGGCCGAGCGTGCTGGTGCTCTCGCGCCAGAACCTGCCGATGCTGCGCCAAGCACACAGCGAGGAGGCACACAGCGACGAGCCACACAGCGACGAGAACCGGTCGAGCCAGGGCGCCTACACCCTGCGCGAGCCAGCCGAGCACCGCGCCGTGACGCTGATCGCCACCGGCTCGGAGGTCGAGATTGCCGTTGCCGCCGCCGAACGGCTGGAAACCGAACACCGCATCGCCGCCGCGGTCGTCTCGATGCCATGCTGGGAGCTCTTCGAGGAACAGGATGCGGACTACCGCAAGGCCGTCCTCGGCTCGGCGCCGCGCATTGCCATCGAAGCCGCGGCGCGGCTCGGCTGGGATCGCTGGATCGGCGACACCGGCGCTTTCGTCGGCATGGCCGGTTTCGGCGCCAGCGCCCCTGCCCCGGATCTCTACCGGCATTTCGACATCACGCCCGAAGCCGTCGCCGCAGCGACGCTGAAGCTCATCATCTAGGAGGACCCGATAATGGCCCGCATCACCCTTCGCCAGCTTCTCGACTATGCCGCCGAGCACGGCTATGGCGTGCCCGCATTCAACATCAACAACATGGAACAGGGCCTCGCCATTATGGAGGCGGCCAAGGCCTGCGACGCGCCGGTCATTATCCAGGCGTCGCGCGGCGCCCGCTCCTATGCCAACGACATCATGCTGGCCAAGATGATGGAGGCGTTGACCGAAATGCATCCGGCCATTCCGCTATGCATCCATCAGGATCACGGCAACAACGAAGCCACCTGCCTTTCGGCGATCCGCCACGGCTTCACCTCGGTGATGATGGACGGGTCATTGATGGCGGACGCCAAGACGCCGGCGAGCTACGATTACAACGTCGCCATCACCGAACGTGTCGCACGCATGGCGCATTGGGTCGGCGCTTCCGTCGAAGGCGAGCTCGGCGTGCTCGGCTCGCTGGAAACCGGCCAGGGCGAGGCCGAGGATGGCCATGGCGCCGAAGGTGCGCTTTCCCACGACCAGCTTTTGACCGATCCCGATCAGGCGGTCGACTTTGTCACCGCCACCCAGGTCGACGCGCTGGCGATCGCCTGCGGCACTTCGCATGGCGCCTACAAATTCAGCCGCAAGCCGGACGGCGGCATCCTGGCCATGCAGGTGATCGAGGCGATCCACGAAAAGCTGCCCAACACGCATCTGGTCATGCATGGTTCTTCCTCGGTGCCGCAGGAACTACAGGACATCATCAACAAATATGGCGGCGAGATGCCCCAGACCTTTGGCGTTCCGGTCGAAGAGATCGAGCGCGGCATCCGCTACGGCGTGCGCAAGGTCAACATCGACACCGATTGCCGCATGGCCATGGCCGGGCAGTTCCGCCGCATCGCTACGGAGGACCCGCGCGAATTCGATCCGCGCAAATTCCTGAAACCCGCCGTGGACGCCTTGCGCGATCTTTGCCGCGATCGCTTCGAACGCTTCGGCACAGCGGGCCACGCCTCGAAGATCAGGGTTATCGCCATGGACGAGATGGCCAAACGTTACGCCGCGGGAAAGCTCGACCCGCAAATCGCAACCGCGAAAGCCGCCTGAGCGGCAAACAGGAGACCTGTTATGAACAAGATCGACATGCCGTCAGCAGGCACCCTCAAGGAAGGCAAGGAACGCTACAAGTCGGGCGTCATACCCTACAAGAAGATGGGCTACTGGGAGCCGGACTACCGGCCCAAGGAAACCGACCTGATCGCCATGTTTCGGATCACGCCGCAGCCCGGCGTCGACCACGAGGAGGCCGCCGCCGCCATCGCTGGTGAATCCTCTACTGCGACATGGACCGTGGTGTGGACCGACAGGCTGACCGCCTGCGAGCTCTACCGCGCCAAAGCGTTCAGATCCGAGCCGGTGCCGAACACAGGTCCCGGCACCAAGACCGAGCAGCAGTACTTCGCCTACATCGCCTACGACCTCGACCTGTTCGAGCCGGGCTCAATCGCCAACCTGACTGCATCGATCATCGGCAACGTGTTCGGCTTCAAGGCAGTCAAGGCCTTGCGGCTCGAGGACATGCGCATCCCGGTGGCTTACCTCAAAACCTTCCAGGGCCCGGCGACCGGCATCGTGGTGGAACGCGAGCGGCTCGACAAGTTCGGCCGGCCGCTGCTCGGCGCGACGACGAAGCCGAAGCTTGGCCTGTCAGGCCGCAACTACGGCCGCGTCGTCTACGAGGCGCTGAAGGGTGGCCTCGACTTCGTCAAGGACGACGAGAACATCAACTCGCAGCCCTTCATGCACTGGCGCGACCGCTTCCTCTACTGCATGGAGGCTGTGAACAAGGCCTCGGCCGCTACCGGCGAAGTCAAGGGCCATTATCTCAACGTCACCGCCGGCACGATGGAGGAGATGTACGAGCGCGCCGAATTCGCAAAACAGCTTGGCTCCTGCATCATCATGATCGACCTCGTCATTGGCTACACGGCGATCCAGTCGATGGCCAAATGGGCACGCCGCAACGACATGATCCTGCACCTGCACCGCGCCGGCAACTCGACCTATTCGCGCCAGAAGAACCACGGCATGAATTTTCGCGTCATCTGCAAATGGATGCGGATGGCCGGCGTCGATCACATCCATGCCGGCACCGTGGTCGGCAAGCTGGAAGGCGACCCGCTGATGATCAAGGGTTTTTATGACACGCTGCGCGAGGAGCGCACGCCGCAGAACCTCGAAACCGGGCTGTTCTTCGATCAGGAGTGGGCCTCGCTCAACAAGGTGATGCCCGTTGCCTCGGGCGGCATCCATGCCGGCCAGATGCACCAGCTGATCCATTATCTCGGCGAGGACGTCATCCTGCAGTTCGGCGGCGGCACGATCGGCCATCCGGACGGCATCCAGGCCGGCGCGACGGCCAATCGCGTCGCGTTGGAGGCGATGATCCTCGCCCGCAACGAGGGCCGCGATTATCTGCGCGAAGGGACCAAAATCCTCGAGCAGGCGGCCAGATGGTGCACGCCGCTGAAGGCGGCCCTGGAGACCTGGAAGGACGTCACCTTCAACTACGAATCGACCGACACGGCCGACTTCGTGCCAACCGCAACGCCCAGCTTCTAGACGAAAGGAACCGTCGCCATGATGACCAATCCGGGAAACAAGGTCACGCAGGGACAGTTTTCATTCCTGCCCGACCTGACCGATGAGCAGATTTCGGCGCAGATCAAATACGCGCTGAAAAACCACTGGGCGGTCAGCGTCGAGTACACGGACGATCCGCATCCGCGAAACACCTATTGGGAAATGTACGGCAACCCGATGTTCGACCTGAAGGACCCGGCGGGCATCCTGCTTGAAGTCAACAGCTGCCGGAAAGCCATGCCCAACATGTATGTCAGGGTCACCGCCTTCGATTCGACCAAGGGCTGGGAAGCGCCACGCATGTCGTTCATCGTCAACCGGCCGCCCAACGAACCCGGGTTCCGGCTGCTGCGCCAGGAGCGCGACGGCCGCAGCCAGGGTTATTCGATCGTGCCTTACGCGACCGACAGGCCCGAAGGCGAGCGGAGCTAGCCGAAACCATGCTGGATGCGATAGCAAAGGGCGCTGCCGCGCAGGACGAAGCGGTTGATCTGCAGGCCGAGTTCGAGGCGTCTAACATCGACGAGGTGATGGACAAGCTCGACCGCGAACTCGTTGGCCTGAAGCCCATCAAGACCCGCATCCGCGAGATCGCGGCGCTGCTCCTGGTCGACCGGCTTCGCCGCAAGTTCGGCCTGACCTCGGGCGCGCCGACGCTGCACATGAACTTTACGGGAAATCCCGGCACCGGAAAGACCACCGTGGCGCTCAGGATGGCCGAAATCCTGCATCGTCTTGGCTATGTCCGCGAAGGCCACATGGTCGCGGTGACGCGAGACGATCTCGTCGGCCAGTATGTCGGCCACACCGCGCCCAAAACCCGCGAAGTGATCAAGCGCGCCATGGGCGGGGTGCTTTTCATCGACGAGGCCTACTATCTCTACAAGCCCGAGAACGAACGCGACTACGGCCAGGAATCGATCGAAATCCTTCTGCAATGCATGGAAAACAACCGTGACGACCTGGTCGTGATTCTTGCCGGTTACAAGAACAAGATGGACCGCTTCTTCGACAGCAATCCCGGCATGCGCTCGCGCATCGCCCACCACCTAGATTTTCCCGACTACGGCGTCAGCGAACTCAAATCGATCGCCGAGATCATGCTGGCGGAACAGAATTACCGTCTCAGCGAGGCGGCGGCCAAGGCGCTCGAAGAGTATCTCCCGATACGCATGCGGCTGCCGCATTTCTCCAACGCCCGCTCGGTCCGCAATGGGCTCGACCGGGCGCGGCTTCGCCAGGCCAACCGGCTTTTCGCGTCGCGCGACCGGGCGTTGACGAAAACCGATCTTATCACCATTGAAGAATCCGATATTCGCGGCAGCCGCGTGTTCGCGGAAGGTAAGCTCGAAGGCGAACCGGAGACGAAGGCGCGCTGACAAGATGACGCCAGTTGGTGTGCAGCGACCGGAAACGGTAGACAGAATGGGAGCCGACGACCATGGGTACTAAGACAATCATCGCGCCCTCGGTGCTTTCTGCGGATTTCTCGCGGCTCGGCGACGAGGTCGAAACGGTCGTCCGGGCGGGTGCCGACTGGATCCATCTCGACGTGATGGACGGCCATTTCGTGCCCAACATCACCTTCGGCCCGCCGGTGATCAAGGCGATCCGCGACCGAACGGACAAGATCTTCGACTGCCATCTGATGATCGCGCCGGCAGATGCATATCTCGCCGCCTTCGCCGATGCGGGCTGCGACATCATCACGGTGCATGCCGAGGCCGGGCCGCATCTCGATCGTTCGCTGCAGGCGATCAGGAATCTTGGCAAGAAGGCCGGCGTATCGCTGAACCCGTCGACGCCGGAAAGTGTCATCGAATATGTGCTCGACCGGCTCGATCTGGTGCTTCTGATGACAGTCAATCCGGGTTTCGGCGGCCAGGCTTTCATTCCGGCGGTCGTCGACAAGGTCAGGCGGATCAAGGCACTGATCGGCAACCGCCCGATCGACATCGAGATCGACGGCGGCGTCACGCCCGAAACCGCGCCCCTGGTC